>CBFDCH010000040.1:0-9670 GCA_965603235.1 uncultured bacterium
TGGAGCCTCTTACCAGCCTCTCTTTATCAAAAGAATTGGGAAATAGGATATAGGTGGAATAATTGAGCGCACCCCAACTGACGTTTCCCTCATTGCCAGCAACATAATACCTTTTGAAAGAGGTGAGTGCATCAACCTGGAACCTGGAATTTGCAGGTATTTTCTGCAATATTCCGGTTATTTTGTGGTTTTTTTGCCTGGAAAACGATCCAATCTTCAGGATTTTTCCCATTGGATCTTCATCTTCAAACAATGTCGCTGCCAGTTTCCGGCTGACCACAACTGAATTCATGTCTTCTAAAGCGGTAACCCTGTTCCCGGAGCTAAGTGGCAAAGAGAACATCTGTAAAAAATTTTCATCCACACGACTAACCCGTCGGTTACGAATCTGTTTGTTTTTGTAAAAAACGACTGCCTGGTTGTCCCCTCCCCCTACCCTGGTAATGGTTTGAAGTTCCGGGTATTCCGTTTGCAGAGCTGTTTTTAGGGGTGCTGGTGTGCTGCACCAATGTTTTACTCCATCCTTCTGGTAACTCAAAACAACCCTGAATATACGATCGGCATTCTTGTGAAAAGAATCATAGCTCAACTCATCCCCCACATACATCGCGATAAGGATGCAACAGGCAAAACCAATTGCCAGGCCAAAAATATTTAGCAAAGAGTAAGTCTTGTGTTTCAGCAAATTTCTGAAAGCAACTTTCAAATAACTTTTAAACATGGATGAATGTATGTCTTATAAAGTTAACTGACCTTCTTTCTAAACATAACAGGAATTTTCTCATCATCAGGCACACCAATCTGCACAAGTACCCAATCTTTGTCATACTCCCTGATTACTTTTTTTAAGTATGAGGCTTTATCAAAGGATTCCTCATCCTTCTCTTCCCATGCAATGATTTCCACCCGGTAGTGTATCCGTCTCTTCTTACCATTTATCTTAACTTCAATCTCCACATTCTGCTCCGCCTCCAGGGTTGGAATATAAAGTACTACTTCTTTCATTTTTTTCTCCTCTCAGGGATTTTACCCTCCTATTCATACTTCAAAGCCTCAACCGGATTGGTGGAGGCAGCTTTCATTGATTTATAACTCACTGTAAACAGGGCAATGGCCATAGCCAGAACACCGGCCTGGATAAACGGAGCGATACCCATTCCTGTTCGATAGGCAAAATTCTGCAGCCAGTTGTTCATAACCAGATAACTGATTGGCCAGGCCACTATATTAGCCAGTAAAACCAATTTGCAGAACTCTTTTAATTGCATGTATACAATGCCCGGCATGGTGGCACCCAAAACCTTTCTTACACCGATCTCCTTGGTCTTTTGCTGAGCGGAAAACGAGGCCAGCCCAAAGAGACCCAGACAGGATATAAATATGGCCAGAACAGTAAAGTAGAGGAGCATCTTTCCCAACCGATCCTCTGACTGGTATAACCGGTTGATCTCATCATCCAGGAAAGTGTAGGCAAAAGGATCCTGGGGGGCCAGTTTAACAAAGGTTTTTTTGATAAAGGCAAGGGTTAACGGAATATCCCCGGGGGCTATTTTGACAAAAAAGGTATCAATGCCATATCCCGGATAGAGAATCAAAGGACCGAGCTTTTCCCGTACAGAATCAAAATGAAAATTTTTCACCACACCAATGATATTTCCTGTGCGCTCATTCACCCGCAATTGTTTGCCCAGCACAGAGCCTGAGCCAATTATCTTTGCGGCCACCTCATTTACCACAAAACCATTTCTCACGTCTGTGGGGAATTTGCGGGAATAGAACCTGCCCTCCTTCATTGTTAAGCCAAAGGTGTCTGCAAAGTCGTAACCCACTCCCACAATACTCATTTGGATCCTTTTGTCCTTATCTTTGCCAGGCCAGGCGAGGTTGCTGGTAGTGGATTCACGGTTTCCCAGGGGAGCATTTGATATGGCAATATTCTTTATGTTGGGGTGTTTTTTTAATTCCGTTTTCCAGGTTGCCCATTGGCGAGCAATGCCTCGGGTTATAACCATACAGACAACATTATCCTTTTCAAAACCCATATCCATGGTTTGCATGTATCTGATTTGATTCAGACTGATCAGTGTTCCGGCAATCAGGGCTGTGGCAATGGTAAATTGTACAAGCACCAGACCCTGTCTTATCAAAGGCCTGCCACTGGTATTTAAATCCTTCCCTTTGATAATGGAGGTTATCTTTCGAGATGAGATAAAAAGGGAGGGATACAATACAGAGACCAGGCCAGTGCCAAGCGTGATCACCAGGGAGCCAATCCACAACAAAGGATTTTTAAATAGCCCGAACTGTAAATCTTTTGCCGATAAATTATTCAATAGGGGCAGCAGCAATTCCATCAGCAGAATCACAACCAGCCAGACAAAGAGAGAGAGAAACAGGGTTTCACCCAGGAATTGCAGAATGATATTCCGCTTTTTGGCCCCCAGAGACTTGCGCATGCCAATTTCCTTCAAACGGCAGCTGGAATGGGCTGTGGTAATGTTGATGAAATTGATACAGGCAATAAATAGAATCAGCAGTGCCAGACCTGAAAAGATAAAAATATATTTTCTGTCGCTTCGCTTCGGACTCCAGATATCCGGGCTTAAATGAATCCGGGTGATCGGCATGAGAAACAATTCAACATGGGTTTTGGGTCTGTGTTTGCGAATATATCCGGTGATCTTTTTGTCAAACTCTTTCCAATTGGTCCTTTTATCTAATAGGATGTAGGTCTCAAAATCATTTAATCCCCACTTATCAAAACTGGTCCCATAACCGCCGTGCCTCAGGTTAAAGGAGGCCAAAAAAGAAAACTGCATGTGTGAATTCTGCGGCACATTTTCTATAATCCCGGTTACTTTCAACTCGCCGCGGCCGGGGATCTCAATCCTCTTACCCATCGGATTGTCTTGGCCGAAAAACTTACCGGCCAGTTCCCGGGTAATCAGTATCGAGTTGTTTTTGGCCAAAGCGGTTTTTGGATTGCCAGCGACAAAGGGAAAAGTAAACATATTTAAAAAGCTTGGATCCACCATGGCACCCTTTTCCATAAACGAGGTATTACCGCTGCGCAGCAACAGCATGCGGCGCCAGTAACGGGTGGAATCTTTGACCTGGGGAAAGTCATCCTTTATACCCTGGGACAGGAGCAGGGGGGTTTGTCCAAATATGTTGGATTTTCCGCCGGCAAAATTCTGCCTTTCCACGATTTTATGCAGATGTTGGGCATTGGTATGAAACTTATCAAAGCTGAGTTCATCTAAAACCCACAACATAATTAACAGACAACAGGCAATACCAATGGCCAGTCCGGAGATATTAATAAAAGAGTAGCCCTTACGCCTGACCATATTCCTAAAAGCTATCTTGATATTGTGTTTTATCATTGCTTGGGCCCTCTTTTTTTTGTTAGTTCTCCTTCTCAATCCAACCATCCAACAAATGGATGGTCCGCTGCCCATAGGCGGCTTTTTCCTCAGAATGGGTAACCTGAAGGATGGTTGTCCCATCCTGATTCAATTTTTTCAATAATTCCATAATCTCCCTGCCTTGCTGGGAATTAAGGTTGCCCGTGGGTTCATCTGCCAGAATAATCCTGGGTTTCATGATAATGGCCCGGGCAACAGCAACCAATTGTTGCTGCCCACCTGATAGTTGATTGGGGAATAGATCTTTTTTGGCAACAATATTAAACCGGTCCAGAATATCCGCTATTATTCCTTTGCGTTCACTGCCCTTGACCTTTTTGTAGAGCAAGGGGGTTTCCAGGTTTTCATAAACGGTTAAATCGTCGATCAAATGGTAGCTCTGGAATATGAAACCCACATTTTGCTGATGCAATTGGGTCCTCCGTTTTTCATTGAGCCGGTGAATTTTCTCATCATCAAAAAAATATTCACCTTCAGACGGATCATCGAGCATGCCGATGATATGCAGCAGGGTGGATTTACCGGCCCCTGAGGGTCCCATGATGGTGATGAATTCACCCTCTTCCACATGCAAGTTTATATTTCTCAGAACAAAGGCTTTGCCAAATCCCGATTTATAATATTTAGTAATATCTTTCAATTCTATCATCAACGAGTCCTCCACCTTCTCAATTTTAGAAACTCATCACCAGATAGATAATGATGAGTAAAATGAACCACAATGCTTTTTTCATTTTAACTCCTTGTAACCTCCCCCACACTCCATATTAATCGAATTTAAAGATGAAATTCTTTGTTTATGTTCTCTGTCACCACATGCCCGTCAAACAAGTGTACGATACGCTGGCTGTATTCTGCATATGCGGGTGAATGGGTTACCATCACGATTGCGGTGCCGGCCTCGTGAAGGTTGGTTAAAATATCCATCACCTCTTCACCATGCGCTGAGTCAAGGTTACCGGTAGGCTCATCAGCCAGAATCAATTTGGGTTTTGTTACTACAGCCCGAGCTACCGCGACACGTTGTTGCTGACCACCGGATAGTTGCTGGGGAAAATGGTTTTTTCGGGGCACCAACTCCATCGACTCCATCACTTCAAGTACCTTCTTTTTCCTATCTGAAGTAGCCACTTTAAGGTACAACAATGGCAGTTCAATGTTCTCATAAACCGTTAATTCATCGATCAAATTGAAACTCTGAAACACAAAACCGATATTGGACTTGCGCAGGTTGGCCCGCTGCCTCTCAGAGGAGTTGGAAACTTCCTGTTCCATAAAAAAATATTCGCCTGTGCTGGGATTATCCAACAAACCAAGAATATTGAGCAAGGTGGACTTGCCGCACCCTGAAGGACCCATTACAGCAACGAATTCTCCTCGACTGACCTTAAAATTTACACTATTTAAAGCGGTGGTCTCCACATCCTCAGTAGTAAAGATTTTGTTTAGATTTTTGGTTTCTATCATGTTAACTCCTTTTCATTATTATTATTTCCAGCATATAACCTTTATCCTTATTTAAAAATGAGACGATCCACCTCACTATAATTTTCATAGGAGGAGGTTACTACCTTTTCACCCGGTTTTAATCCCGAAATCACTTCAAAAAAACGGGGATTCTGTCTGCCGATTTTAATTTTTCGCCGGACGGCAAAAGACCCTGATTCATTCACTACAAATACCCAATTACCGCCGGTTGTCTGGTAAAATCCACCCTTATCCAATAACAGGGCTTCTGTTTTGTCACTCAGCTGCAGGCTGATGTGGAGGCTTTGTCCCTGTTTCAGGCCTGCAGGCTCTTTCTCAGGGAAATATAAGTCCACTCGAAACTGGTTTTCCGTAACCTGGGGAAATATTTTGCCAACAATTATTTCATAGGTTATTCCGGAAAACTCAAAGGTCCCTATTTTTCCTTTCCTGACTCGATCAATATAATGTTCATCAATTTGCGCCCTCACCCGGAATCCTTTCAGCTCATCGATCAAGCCCAGGCGTTTTCCCCTTATAATTGACTCGCCGATTTCGACGGTTAACGATGTGAGCAGGCCGCTCACAGGAGCCCTCACCACCAAATACTCCAGTTGTTTTTTTACCAGTTGCAGGTTTTGCTGCATCCTTGCCACTGAGGATTCCAGTTGTTTAATTTGCTGCAAACTGAAATTTAAATCTTTTTCTTCACTTTCAATGGTAAGTTTTCTCCGCTTGGTTTGGTATTCGTATTCATCCTTGAATTCCTCAAACTGCTGTTTGGATATCAATTCTTCTTTATATAAAACTTTATATTTCTCATATTTTCTACTAATTCTTGTTAAAAAATAATCTGCATCAGCTCTCTGTCTTTTCAGTTCAAGGCGGTTTCTTTCCAACTGCAACCGTGTAGCCCGTAAATCATTGCTGGCCCGGCTCACCTGGGCTTCATTATTCAAAATTGTAATGAGCAGGTTGGTATTGGACAATTTCAAAATTTTTTCACCCTGCTTAACTTCAGAACCTGCCCGGATAAAAATTTGTTCCACCGTACCCCCCTCATAAGCATCTAGGTAGCGAGTGGTCAGGGGAAGCACATTGCCGGTTATTGGTATGAATTCCTGGAAGATTCCCTTCTCAACCGTTGATATGGTCAACCGTTCGAGCTTCACATTAAAAGCGGCTCCGCTGCTCTGAAAAATCACCAGATATGCCAACAGCATCACAGTCAAGGCGATCAGGGAGTATTTTAGTATCCTTTTTAACGGCCATGCCTTTTTGTCAATTTTTCTATCCATTCCCATTGTTTGCTCCGGAGTACATATGCAAGTCTTATGCCATAATCGGGCAGAATTATAATACGCTGTGATAATGCCCCTATTATTGATATATTCGACCGTCAAAACCAAACCGGCCGGAAAAAGTTGAATTAAGTGTAAAGATAGCGGACATTTAGTGTCCATAATCGAACACTAAATCACCCCAACTTTCCCTTTTACCCAGATAATTGGTGACGTGTTAATCGGCATGGAATTTGCTATAATGTTTTTAAGGTTTAGAATGGAAAAAACGGAAGGTAAAATTTTAATCATTGATGATGACGAGGACGTACTTAAGGCAGCTCAACTCTTTCTCAAACACCATGTGGAAGTTATTCATACTGAAAAAGACCCCGAACGCATTCCATCGCTCCTTCAAAACGAGTCCTATGATGTTATTTTGCTGGACATGAATTTCTCTCTCGATGTCACCAGCGGCCAGGAAGGATTCTTCTGGTTAAAAAAAATGTTCTCCATAGATCCCGCCCTGATTGTGATTTTAATCACTGCCTACGGCGATGTTGACCTGGCGGTTCGTGCCATCAAGGAGGGTGCATTTGACTTTGTCCTCAAACCATGGCGCAACGAAAAACTGTTGGCTACCCTGTCTGCAGCCCTGCAACTCAGGCGATCGAAGATAGAGATAAAAAACCTCCGTTTTCGGCAGAAACATCTGATAGCCAATCTGAATCAGCAATTCAAAGATTTTATTGGCATATCTCCAGGAGTCCGCCAGGTTTTTGAGACCATTCACAAAGTCGCCGGGACCGACGCTGATGTGCTGATTATTGGTGAAAATGGCACTGGCAAGGAGCTGGTAGCCCGCGAGGTACACCGGCAATCTCTGCGTACGGACGATATCTTTGTTGGTATCGATATGGGAGCAATCAGCGAGACATTGTTTGAAAGTGAATTATTCGGACACATCAAAGGATCTTTTACCGATGCCAAACAGGATCGCCCCGGCCGATTTGAAGTAGCATCCGGCGGGACATTATTCCTTGACGAAATCGGCAATCTGCCCCTGGCTTTGCAGTCAAAAATCTTGCGCGTACTTGAGACCCGGCAAGTCACCCGGTTGGGTGCCAATACCTCCACTGCCATTGACATTCGCCTGGTTTGCGCTACCAACATGGCCATCCATGAGATGGTTGAAGAAAAAAAATTTCGCCAGGATCTCCTTTTCCGCATAAACACCGTGGAAATACACATTCCCCCACTCAGAGAACGAAGCGAGGACATCCCTCTTCTGTGTGAACACTTTTTGAAAATTTATTGTAAGAAATATAAGAAAAAATTAAAAAAAATCAATCAGGCAACCGGAAATAAATTGGCCGGTTATCATTGGCCAGGCAATGTGCGGGAGCTGCAGCATGCCATTGAGCGTGCCACAATATTGAGTGATTCCCAAATTCTTCAACCTCATGATTTCCTGTTCTCCCCGCAGGAACAACTCAGTGAAGGGCTCCATTTTGATACTTTCGATTTATTAGAGGTTGAAAAAATTGTTATTAGAAAAGCACTGGCCAAGCATAAAGGAAATATCAGCCTGACTGCCAAAGAGCTCGGTCTAACCAGGGCTTCATTGTACCGACGCATGGAGAAGTTTGCATTATAAATGAAATTCTTTAAAAAATTCCGGCTGCAAATCATCATACGAATACTGATATTTTTTATTACCGCCTTTCTGACCCTCTACACTATGAAGCAAACCCGCTTGTATGCCACCACTGTCATTCTGGCTATTCTATGCATATATCAGGTGTTTTCCCTTATCCAATATGTAGAAAAGAGCAATAGAAACCTCACCCGCTTTCTGACTGCTGTCAAACATAATGATTTTTCTCAATCATTTACTATCAGTGGATTGGGATCATCCTTTAGTGAGCTACAGAACCTGTTTAACCAGGTGATGCTAAAGTTTCAACAGACCCGGTCGGAAAAAGAAGAACAATACCGATATATGCAAACCATCATTCAACACGTGGGCACCGGTTTACTCGTTTTTCATGGTAACGGGGATGTGCAGATGATGAATAATGCCGCAAAAAAACTATTAACAGTGAGGCAATTAAAAAATTTGACACAATTAAATCAGCTTGAGGATAAATTTGGCCAAACCCTGCTTGAATTGAGGTCCGGAGAAAGAACTTTAATCAAATTAAAATCGCTTGACCTTGAATTGGCTGTACATGCCACCAAATTTTTCATAAAAGAAAAAAATTTCACCCTTGTTTCCTTACAAAATATTCAAAGTGAATTGCAGGAAAAGGAGATGGAGGCATGGCAGATATTGATCAGGGTGTTAACCCACGAGATCATGAATTCCATGACCCCTATCACATCAATGACAGCCACGGCTATCGACCTGTTGCGATCGTGTGATAATCCATCTCAGACAACAAAAAAAGAATCAATCTCCCCGGAAATCCTTGCTGATATCAGCGAAGCCCTGAAGACCATTCACAAGAGGAGTTTGGGTCTGTCCGATTTTGTTGGAGCTTACCGCAATCTGACGTTAATACCCAAACCCAAGTTTAAAATATTCCATCTGCATGAATTATTTGTCAGGGTTCATAAACTGATGAGTAAAAAACTTCAGGACAACAAAGTGGAGTTTGAGTGGCATGTCAAACCGGAAAGCCTTGAGCTGACAGCAGACCCTGCATTAATTGAACAATTGTTAATCAATTTAATTTTAAATTCTATCGAAGCTTTTAAAAGCCAGCAAGATAGGCTCATAAACATCATGGCTTCTCTTGATGAGAACAGCCGCATTCAAATCCAGGTCAGAGATAATGGTCCCGGTATTGATAAGCAAGCACAAAACAGTATATTTATTCCCTTTTTTACCACCAAAAAAACCGGCTCCGGCATAGGGCTTAGTCTTTCCCGTCAGATTATGCGGTTACATAAAGGCTCAATTGCCGTAGAGTCTGTACTGCATCAAAAGACCCTGTTCACCCTCCGTTTTTAATAGTTGTATGAACCAGGGAAATTAAATGTTTGTCTTAGCTGAATTTCCAGGGGCCATCATCGGTTTGGTTGATTGATGATGCCCTTTTTATTATTAAAATAATATGTCAGTTAATCAATTATAATAACTTATAGCCATCCTTGGCAAAAGTATCCACCACAAATTTCACCCGGTCGGATAGACTTTCAAGCTGGGCGGATACATTTGCAGCGTCCATCAATTCACCGGCATCAAAAAAGATGCCACCACACTCCTGGCAGCGGTCGATCAATAGTTTTGATTTGCTGGAGAAGGGCAATTCCTCAAGGAAGCCGTTACATTTTGGACAGATTAAATCAGTATCTTTTACTGCTTCTTTCATCTCATCCAGTTCAGGGATATCTTTGGAAAGTTCAATGTATTGGGCCAGCTCATTTTTATCAAACCATACCCCTTTGCAGCTGGTGCAAAAATCCACCACCACGCCTTCCGCAGTGTTA
>CBFDCH010000041.1:0-9600 GCA_965603235.1 uncultured bacterium
AGGAAAAATAGGACAGCCACAGCCACCAACAACAAAATCTGCGTCCACAAACGTTGATACAAAGGGGAAGCTTGATTGTCTTGAACCAGCAGCAACAATTGGCAGGGCAGAAAAATTTTCATACTATTAATATTTTATTTAAAAAAAGGATTTTATTCAACTTATTTTAATCCTGGAATAGAGTTTTAATCTGACCGGGAGAGCCGATCGATATCTTGCTCCAAATCGGAAAAGGGGGTAAAATGGGGCAAGAGTGGACATGATGAAAAAAAATACAACAATTTTAATTTTACTGTTTTGCGGCATATTTGGCCATCTGATTGGCCACGAGGATCGGCCCCGGGTAGCGAGTCTGGGAGTACGGATTGGTGTGTTGCCAGCCGGGTTGCATAATGCAATAACCGATGTTAAAGGAGTTAAGGTTGGACACGTTACCCTGGTCAAAGGATCCGATGTCCGCACCGGTGTGACCGCAATTTTGCCCCATGAAGGGAATCTTTTCCAGGACAAGGTACCTGCCGCCATCTACATTGCCAATGGTTTCGGAAAACTGACTGGTTATAGTCAAGTACATTCTTACCAACACTTTAAGTGTTCCGGTAGCTGCAGATGCTTTAATTGACTATACCCTCTCCCTTGCAGAGAACCAACGGGTAAGGTCGGTTAATCCTGTGGTGGGAGAAACCAATGATGGAACCTTGAATGACATTCAGGGGCGTCATGTAAAAAAAGAGGATGTATTGACCGCTATCAGGCAGGCAAAACCGGGTCCGGTCGCTGAAGGTGCGGTGGGAGCCGGAACCGGGACAGTCTGCTTCGGATTTAAGGGTGGTATTGGTACCGCTTCGCGGGTGTTACCGCAAAAATTAGGGGGATACACGGTTGGAGTACTGGTTCAGAGCAATTTCGGTGGGGTTCTACAGATTGCCGGAGCTCCCGTGGGTATTGAGTTGAGGGAATATTACCTGTGTGAAAAGATTAGTGATACGGCTGATGGTTCATGCATGATTGTTGTGGCCACAGATGCACCAATGACAAGTAGAAACCTAAAGCGGTTGGCCAAACGTGCGATTCTCGGCCTGGCCCGCACAGGTGGTATATGTTCCAACGGCAGTGGGGATTATGTAATCGCTTTTTCCACTGCTCCCGAATTACGCGTCCCTTACCGGATAAGCAGTGGCCTTATGGTAAAAAAAGTAGTTCATAATGATTCCATGTCCCCACTCTTTATGGCAGTGATTGAAGCCACGGAAGAAGCTATCCTAAATTCCCTTTTTAAGGCTACAAAAATGATCGGTTGCAAAGGAAGGTTTGTTGAGGCCCTGCCACTGGATAGGGTGGTAGCGATTTTGAAAAAGTATGCGAGGTTGACAAAATAATGAATGGGGGTGAATGTATTGGGATTTTGGGCGGGATGGGTTCGGCTGCCACGGTTCATCTGTTTCAACAGATCGTTAAGAATACCGGAGCCAAGGGAGATGGTGAGCATATTCCCGTCATCGTCTACAATAATACGCAAATTCCAGACCGTACTGCAGCCATTTTTAATCAGGGGCCCTCTCCATTGCCGCATTTAATTGAAGGAGCATGCTTCCTGGAACGGGCCAATGTCAGCCGCATTGTTATACCCTGTGTAACTGCCCACCACTATTTTGATAAGATTGTTCATGAGGTAAATATCCCGGTTGCCCATCTCTTGCGGGAAACACTGGAGTTTGTTATAGAAAAATACCCTGCGATAACCAGATTGGGCTTACTGGCAACCAGCGGCACTTTGAAAACAAAGCTTTTTTCCGACCTTTTTTCCAGCCGGTCGCGGGACATTGTTATTCCTGCACCGGCTCAGCAGGAGAGGGTCATGGAAGCCATTTATGGCAGTCAGGGAATTAAAAATGGACACCTTAAATCTTCCCGGAAAATATTGCTGCAGGTGATTCAGCATCTTGCCCGGCGGGGAGCACAAGCTGTGATTGCTGGCTGTACGGAGATTCCCCTGGTGATAAAGGCGGAACATCTAACTCTCCCCTATATTGATCCGTTGTTGGTTATTGCCAGAAAATTGATATTGACTTGCGGTTACCGCCTCAAGGATGTGTAGGATTGTAGTTGAAGATTATTTTTTAGATTAACTGATCACCTGTTTTAAAATTTTCGCCAGCTCCTCCAGTTTAAATGGTTTGGTTACAAAACCCTGGAAACCATATTTGCTGTAATTGGCAATAATGGGGTCGTTGGAATAACCGCTGGATACGATGGCTTTCACTTTGGGATCAATTTTAAGCAGATTTGCTATGGTCTCTCTTCCTCCCATGCCGCCGGGAACGGTGAGGTCCATAATTACCACATCAAACGGTTTGTTTAACCGTTTCTGCTTCTGGTAAATTTTAATAGCCTCTCTTCCATCTTTGGCAGCCACCGTCTGACTACCCATATAGTGAAGCATTTTGGTAAGAACAGTGCGGATGCTCTCATCATCATCCATGATCAATACCTTCAAGCTTGTTTTTAGCTTGGAAGGCTTGAGCTCCTTCTTTTTTTTGGCAATGCTCTCAGCCGCGGGCAGATATAGGGTAAAGGTGGTGCCTGATCCCAATATTGAGTCTACAATAATATGACCTCTGTGTTTTTTTACTATTGAATAGGAGGTGGCCAGACCCAGCCCACTCCCTTTTTGCTTGGTGGTAAAATAGGGATCGAATATTTTCGCCAGATGATCTTTTTTTATGCCAATACCTTCATCAACAATGTCAATTTGGATGTAACGACCTTCAGGCAGAGGTACTGGGTTATCTCTGGTCAGGGTGATATTTCCCACATTAACGGTAATGATGCCGCCCTCGGGCATGGCCATGTCAGCGTTAATGATTAAGTTGTTGATTACCTGGCTCATCTGTCCTTCATCAACTGCCACTGTCCATAGGTTTCTGGCAATTGAGAAATGACATTTAACCCGGGATCCTCTCAGGGCAAAGGAAGCCGAATCCCTGATCAGATCTGCTATTGAAATAACATTTTTAACTGGTACTCCCCCTTTGGCAAAGGTGAGGAGTTGTTGGGTCAGGCTCTTGGCACGAATGGCCGCATTTTCAGCTTCCAACAGAATTTTGGCAATTTTATTTCCCTCACTCACGTTGATCTTGGCCAGGCTGATATTTCCTAGAATGCCGGTGAGGATATTATTGAAATCGTGGGCAATGCCGCCAGCCAGGATACTCAGGGATTCCAGTTTCTCAGATTTTTGCATTTCCTCCTCGGCCTTTTTACGGTCCGTGATATCCCTGATAATGGATTGGAACATTTTTTTTCCCTCCCAGGTGAAGGGACTGCTGCGCACTTCGGCCCAGATGAAGGAGCCATCGGACCGCTGGGCCCTGTATGTGGTTTCTTCAAGTGATTCGTCTCCTTTTAATAATTGTTTTATCCGTTCCATGGCCTTGGCCTGGTCTTCCTTATATATTAAATCCTTGGGATTGGTGCCGATCAACTCCTCTCGCCTGCTGCTGTGAATCTGGCAGAAGGCCTGGTTTACACTTTCAATACGCCCTTCTGCCACTACCATAATTCCATCCATACTCTGTTCGAAAAGCATTCGGTGGCGTGCTTCTGAACGTAAATTCGCTTGTTCTGCCTCTTTTCTCTCTGTGATATCGATGGCATACTCAATGATCTCGGTTACCTCTCCTTTTCTGTCAAAAATGGGATATGCATGGATCTCCACGTGGCGAGGATTGCCCTTGTTGTCCATGTGGACATGTTCAAGTGTGGTTGGTTTTTTTGTCTTCTTGACTTCCTGGATCGGACAGGGATAGGATTTGCCGTTACAGGGTTCTGTTTGGTTGTGGTTCAGGCGGTAGCAGGTGGTCCATTTTACCTTCTGGTCCTTCTTGGCTGAAGAGTTTGATATTTTTATCTGATAAGTGTTGACATCAATAACACAGAACGGATGGGTAAGGGATTCCAGGATGGTATTCATGAATAAATTTTGGTTCTGGATTTTCTCCTCAGTCATCTTCCGTTCAATGGCAAAGGCGGCCTGCTGGCCGATGGCGATCAACAGGTCCCGGTCATCCTTTGAATAGGTGTGTCCCTCCTGATAATTTTGTACTACCAATACGCCTAGAGGCAGGGAGTGGATATAGAGGGGTACTCCCAGCCATACATTGGGAATAGTACCCAGGCGGATAATTTTTTTCTGTTTAATTAGCTTTTTTATGTCCTCTGAGGATAATAGAGCAGCCTTGCCATTGGATAATACATATTCGGTCATTCCCCGCGCCCTTTTCCTGGGCTTGGGCGCAGGATCCTTCTGATCCCGCCACAGGGGAAAGGAGACAAATTGACTATGTGGATCATATAGGGCGATGTAGCAGTTTTGAGCAGGCATAACCTTGGTGATATTTTCATAGATACTTTTTAGTAATTCGTTTAAGTTGGTGGTGGTGCCGACGTTTTCAACTATTTTGTAGAGGATTTCTCGCTCCTCCTCTTCCCGCCTAAGTTTGGTTATGTCAACCAGGGTAAGGATTGCGCCGTCAAAGTTATCCATCTCATCGTAAACAGGAGATGATTTTAAACGCGTGAAAACCTTTTGTTTTTTTTTGTTCAGAAATTTTAGTTCAATCTGTTCAGGATTTTCCCGGGGCAATTTCTTCCAGAATTTATTGAAAGCAGATTTAAATTTATCTGCAAGGAAGGAGGTGATTGGTTTGCCGATTATCTCATTTTTGGAGTAGCCCAAAATCGCTTCCAGTCTGGGGTTAGCGAAGGTGATATGGGATTTTTTGTTCACCGAACAGACTGCTTCCTGCAGATTTTCAACCAGCCGGCGATAGTTCTCTTCACTCTTTTCCAGCGATTCGTTGGAGTTTTTATACATAATCAGGGAGGTGACCTGATAGGCCAGCGCCTGAAATCGTTGCTTTTCAGATTTGGTGAAAGCTTGTTCCCTGCCAATGTCAATGATTCCAATTTGTTGTTTTTCATATATGAGAGGTACTGTGATTAAGGACTTATATCCAATTAATTTGGCAACAATCGGGGCGAATTTTTTTAAGGCAATGTTTTGGGTACACTCTTCCATCATCCTGACGATCCGATTTTGATCATTGATGATTTGTGGTTGCCCACTCTTAAGTATTTTATGGTATTCACTGTTCGCGGTCAGTTTGATTTTAATATTGCTGATTTTTTGTTGAATTATCTTTTCAATTTGTCTGGACAGGTTACCGGCCAGGGACTGGTTCTGCATAAAGAGGAATCTTTCATCTTCACTCAACAGGTAGAGGGTGGCGCCTCTACCACAAAAGATCTCCCGGGCGCTGCGATTCACTTCTTTGGTTAATTCCTCGAATTTTTGCCCCTGATTGATGGCCTGGTTCAAGGAATTGATAAAGGCCAGGTCCTCTGCCTTTTGTTGAATCTTTGTTGGCAACTCTGATGGGGAGTCATTTTTTTTCATGGTTCACCGTGGTGAAATTATTTTTATAAAAGAGATGGTTTGTCATGAGCACCACTTTAAATATAACCATTACTCTTGATTTTTTCAACTAAAAGATTTGAACCATGACTCCTATGATTAAAGGATTACCATAATTTTAAAAACGATTTAAATATCTCCTCTAATAATTAAATTGGGGACAGGCACCAAAAGTAAACGATTGTTGACATATCTATTTACATAAAGTAACGATTCTTTACTTATTCCGATTTTAGGATAAAATCCAATTGTCTCAAAAGACTGATTATATTAACATTACACAAAATTATCCGAATTTTCTCACCTTGGCACCCTTCTTGCAATAAAAACAACAAAAGGAGGAAAGAATGCCAAGAATAAACAGACAACAAATCTCACAAGAAAATGGTTGCTACCACATAATCTCACGCATCAACAGAGAAAACACCCTGTTTGATGATGTGGAAAAAGAATATCTATTTAAACTATTGACCATCTTTGCATCTGGATTCTATGTCAACATCCATGCCTTTTGTATCATGTCCAACCATTTCCACATCCTGGTAACCGGGTTGGATGGCGAAGCAAAAGGGGCCGGCAAAGAAGAATTGTTCCGCCGCTATCGACTAATGTATGGCCAAAAAGCAAAACCGCCCACAGGATCCTTCCAACTATATGGCTGCTATAAGCCGGATGAGGACGGTGGAGTAGAGCGATTACGCAGCCGATTGGGTTCAATCTCCCGGTTTGTGCAGGAATTAAAACAAACTTTCAGTGGCTGGTACAATAAAAGACACAATTGTAAGGGTTATCTTTGGCATGACCGATTCAAGGGTATTCTTATTGACAAAGAGGAGGCCCAACTGGCCTGCAGTGCTTATATCGATTTAAATCCCTTGAGGGCAGCTGTTGTAGAACAGCCAGAGAATTACCGCTGGAGTGGTTTGGGCCTTAGAGTGAGGAATCCGAAATATGCAGATCAACTATTGAGTAATTGTTATGAGTCGTTTTCATGGTACCGTGAATTTGTATACGTGTGTGGTGGAGTAGACAGGGAAGGGAAACAAAGTATTTCCCCTAATTTGGTTGAGGATGTGGTTCAGGTAAATGGGAGGCTTGGAATAAAGGATAGCTTTAAATACCGGGTAAAAAATATTTCTGAAGGGATTGCCATAGGCAGTCAATCGTTTATTTCAGAAATTCAGCGGCGATGTAACCGTAAATTCATCCGGCCCCGAGCATTTATGACTGCCAATGTGTTGTTTTCCACCCGGGTTTTGCGGTTTAAGCATTAACCGAGTATCTAGCGGATCAAATCGTCCGATTTCTACCATGGATCAAGGGGATTCCTACACTCGTTTTAGAAAATGTTAAGTAAAAATTACATTTTTTTAGGTTCATTCAAGCAAATTTCAAAGAATTCATTCCAAAGAAGGAAAATTTGTCCACAAATTTAAATTTCAGTTGGGAGAATTTCAATTTTTAATTATTTGGAGCAGGTTGGTGCCTGTCCCCTTTTGGGTTCTCCCATTTTTACTGATATCCGTGAGGCATCTCAATTGATAACAGATGCCGGTTAGATTTTCCAACTGTTCAATTGAGCAGGAAAATCATCACCAGGATAAGAATTAAAAATTGTATCTTTTTCATGGGTCGCTGGTTTTATAATTTTTTAAAGAAAAACAAATTCATATCCGGCAGGGCATACACCTTGATCTTGCCGTTTTCTTTAACCACCAGGCCGGAACGGGTCACTCCCCAACCCCTTATTTCCGCCGCGGGTTTAAATTCTTTCAGCAAAGTGATGGTGCCATTACTCAGGTGGTGGAGCTGACTGTAGCCGCCGGGAACGGCCTCAGGATCAGTTTCCCGGCTGTGCATCAACAAATAGGTGGCGTCAGGGTAAAAGTAACGGATCCAGCCTTTCTTCTTGGCCACTGGTTTCAGCTCATGGGTTTCCAGATTGAGGACAAATATGGTTTGGCTTTTCCTTTTTAGGTCTTTTCTATTGATTGCCCAGCGATAACAATAAAGCTCTTTGACCGGTAGGTTATTCAGGTTGCGCCGGTACCACATCCCGGATAGTATCAGGTTTTTCCCCTCAGGTATCACCTTGATCAACTCTTTACTATCGGTTGTCAGCCGTTCAAACACCAGGCCTCGTTCATCCGTGGTGATTAATTGGTGGTTGAGGTAGGCATGGTTACCTCGAATGCGGCTCAATTCCTCCTGTTTGCCATTGTCCCATATCCGGTATATGATATATCCCTTGTGATCGGTAAAATCCTTCCTGCCATGAACAGCCAGCAGCCAAAAGTGTTCCCCTTCCAGCTCATCGGCACCAATCAGAAGGGATCTCAGGTGCAAGCCTCCGATTAGTTTTATCCGATCCATCTTTTTGGTCTTCAGGTCTATTTTTACCAAATAGCTGCCATAGGTTTTTTTAGAGCGGGTATGAATTTCAACAAAGGCCAGGGTATCTTTGTAGATGAAAATCTTGTAGCCCATCTTGGTTGTCATGTCCGGTTTATAAAGGATTTCACTCTTCAGGTTGATTAAATCAAGCTCTCCGATAGCGATTCCTTGTTCTTCGTCAAAACCAATGTCGTAGAGGTTACTGTCTTTTTCCACTGTTGACCACCAGCCAATATGCTGATCGATTTTTTTTACGCTATCGCCGGTATACACCTTGGATGTGTGATAGTTACTTTCAAAGAGCTGCATCTTGCTGCTCAGGTAATAGAAGCGGTAGCCGTGGCCCAGGCCCAGATAGGCAAAGAGCAGCGATAAACCCAGGGCAATCACGATCAGGGGAATGAACAATTTGAAATATTTCCTGTTAAATTGACGGGCCGGCCGGATATCCACCCGTTTAAAGCTGAGGATAAAGGCGATCAAAAAGGGCAGCAGCAAGACAATCACTACCGGGGTGAGCAGCCCGGGGATTCCGGAATTGGACTCCAGGTGAAATAGTTCAATTCCGTCCACATACCTTGGCTCTCCACCTCGCATGCTATTGGCCAGCAAATATGAGCCCAGAATCACGGCCAGAACAAGGCCCAATATGATCAATCCGGCCACTGCTGAGACGACAAAATTGTCACTGGCCACGGAAAAGTAGAGCGAGACCACAAAAAGTATGATATATATGTATGTAAAAGAGAGGGTGGTAATGAACATATGGTCGGCCCCCCCCAATTGTAACATCAGCAGATAAAACAAATATAAGAGGCCCAGCATAACCACCCGGGGCACCAGTTTGTAAATCAGCAGCTGCATGCGTGAAAAAGGCAGGGAAAGTATATATTCCATCCCCTGGCTGCGCCGCTCATTGGAAAAGAGGGAGATACCCAGAAAGAGGGAGAAGAAGAGTAGTACGGCCTGCACCATGGGAAAAAAGATATCCCCGAAGGAGGCCTTCATACTGGTGCCACTCATGACCAGAGGGAAGAGGACCAGGGGTATAAGAATGATGGCTGCCAGCAAAAGCATTTGTTTACCCACTTCCTTAAACTCTTTGTTTATCATAGTAGCCTCCAATAAAAGATTTGATGATTTCGTTCAGGTCGATCGCTTCAAAATTGTACGAATGAGCTTCCGCCATTTTCGGTTCGTATGGATAAATAAAATACTCCTTATACAATTCTGTTTCCTGGCAGTAGATAACAGGCAGATCCTTGGCCAGGTCTCCGTCAATCACTACTTTTCTAATTTTGGCCAGCAGTTCCTCTTTGTTTTCGTCCAGGATAAAGCGGCCCTCTTCCATGATCAAGATCCGCTCCGGTATTCTGCCGGTGTCGGTAAAGGTGTGATTCACCATGATCAGGGCTGTGTTGTACAGATCGATCATCTCAATCAGGGTTTCCAGGAAGCGCTGCCGCAGGAAGGGATCGATGGTGTGGATGATTTCATCCACCAGCAATACTTCCGGCTGCTGGGATATCAATAGGGAGAGGTGGTATATGGCCCTCTCGCCGGCTGATAGATGTTTGATGCGGCCGTTCAGGTCGAGGTTGAGGCGGAAGTCCTTGCCCGATTTGCCGCTGCTGACGACAAATGGCACCCTGCCCCCGGATAACTCGATGACGCCCTGTTTTGGCGGTTTCTTGCTCTCCGGGATGCCCGCTGGCACATCGCCCTTGATG
>CBFDCH010000042.1:0-9472 GCA_965603235.1 uncultured bacterium
ACCCTGGTTGTAAAAGGAGGCCGCTTTTTTTAACTCATTTTTTTGCCGGAATACCTTACCCATTGCTTGCTGCCAATGTTTTTCCCCGATTAAAACAAAATAGGGACGAGCCTCATCATACAGTTTCCGGTCTATCAGGTGAAAGCCGATGCAGGCATTGACCGCCGGGCGCTGATGCCATTTAAAATTATTGTATATCTCCCTTACCTCCCTCAAATCACCATTTTTTAAAAATTGGTCAATTGTCTGGAGCTCTTTTCCACCAAGGCCCATCAGCAGCCAGTCACGGGTGCCATACTCCAGGAAGGTAAAATCCTTTTCCAGGATTGCCCTGTTCTTTTTGGGCTTGGCCTTATATTTAAACAATTTGGCCTTTTTGAAAATCAGCAATTGGGGTTTGACCTCTATGTAAAATGGTTTTGGTAGGTATCCAAAGGCTGAAATTTTGCCATGGAGAAAACGGTTCCTCTTCTCCTTGATGGGTATCCACCACTTGCCCTGGGCATCGGTAAACACATGGAAGGTTTTGAAAAGTTTATGTTTTTGATTACGCAATTCAACATTTAAACTGGCCCGGTACACAGGCTCCTTCTTCTGGTTAAAAACAAAACCCACATACCCCCTCACCTCTTCTTTTGCAGAGACCAATCCACAGACAAGAAAAAAAGAAAAGCAACTGACAATACCAATCCCCCATCCACGGTTTCTCTTCATCTCTCTGACCATCCTTATAAATACAATTTGAGATCTATACTCCTAGGATAGCAACTTAGTTGCCAAAAATATTTAATAAAAGTGTATTGAAAAGCGGTCACCCGAAATCAACCAGGATTCTTTACCTGGCTGGATATTTCAACCGCAACAATCAGCGATCGATTTTCCAGTTGCCAACCGGCCATATCAGACGCGGTGTTAATGTTCCCTTGTGCGTCATCCTCTGTTTGCCATCGCTGAGGGTAAAGGTAAAGGACCCTGGTTTTCGCTTGGGGGAATTCCAAAACAACTTGTGAATGCCGCGGCTGGTTTTACTCTTCAATTTGGCCACCTCTTTGCCATCCAGGTCCCTTACCACCAGGGTAAGCGGCTTTTTCCTCTCTTTTTTCAGATAATAAAAAACTTGCAGGCCGGACCGCTCATTGGGGGTTCGGATATGGGCATCACCGGTCATCTGGTAATTGCCCCAAAAGCGCTGCTGGGAAAAATTCATCGTCGGCCTGGGCAGAATGGAAAACAGATGAAACCCTTTATTCAATACACCGTCATTTAACTCCTGCAGTGGGGAAATATTGGTCACCCATACACCACGGCCATAAGTGCCCACCACCAGGTCCTGTTCCCGGGGATGGACAAGCAGGTCACGCACCGGCACTGAGGGCATATTGTTTTTCAAAGGGTGCCACACCTTGCCGCCATTCATGGTAAAGTAGACGCCAATATCTGTGCCCACAAATAGGAGCTGGTGATTTTTCAAGTCCTCGTAAATAACCGATGTGGGTGAGGCCGGCAGGTTGGCCGAGATATCCTGCCAGGTTTGACCATAATCTTCAGTTTTATAGATCAGAGGTTTAAAAAGGTCTTCGCGAAAGCCCGATTTACATACGTAGGCAGTGGCCGCATTATGATGAGAAGCCAGCACCAGGCTCACCCAGGTGTGCTTGGGTGCACCCTCTTTCACCAGGTTTTGAGTCACTTGTTCCCAGGAGGCGCCGTGGTTACGGGTGAGGTGAACCCGGCCATCATCGGTTCCCACCCAAATCAGGCCCGCCTGCCTCGGTGATTCAGCAATAGTAGTAATTGTGCAGAACATGATATGTCCCTGGCCGGCAATTTTGAGCGGGTCATTGGTGGTCAAATCCGGACTGACCTCCTGCCATGTATCGCCACGGTTCATTGACCGCAACAGCATCTGGCCGCCGGTATATAAAATGTCGCCGTTGTGGGGGGAAATCACCATTGGCGTGGTCCAGGTGTAGCGGTAAGGCGGCTGTCCCTTTTCGGCCTTGGGTTCAATTTGTTTCCGTTCTCCGCTTATCTGATCCACGCGATGGTGTTTACCGAATTGGGTGGTAAAGTAAAGCCAGCGGTTGTTTTGCGGATTCACCTTGGTGTACATGCCGTCCCACATACCCACAATCACCCAATCCTCCAGGCCCACGCTGCCGGACCAGCCGTTGACCGGTCCTTTCCAGGACTCATGGTCCTGCAGCCCGGCAAAGATGTGATAGGGATCGGCATTGTCCACTTCCACCGCGTAAATTTCCCCCAGGGGGATTTGATAGTAGTGGTGGGTGGTTTTGCCACCATCCCAGGTCGAATAGAGGCCGCCGTCACTACCCAGCATCATATGCCGGGGATCTTTGGGATCAATCCAGAAGGTACGCACGTCGCCAAAATTTCTTAAAAAGAGCTGGCGGTTGCGCCAGCCCCTGGGCCACGTTTTACC
Source organism: uncultured bacterium (assembly GCA_965603235.1). Lineage (GTDB taxonomy): Bacteria > Acidobacteriota > Aminicenantia > UBA2199 > UBA2199 > CBFDCH01. Next base: position 2,444 of record CBFDCH010000042.1, read on the forward strand.
GCCATCCATGGAATATTGCATGTAAACGCCAATGATATATACTTTTTGCGGATCCAGCGGATCCACATATACTTCGTTAAACGAATAGGCCGCCTTGCCGCTGACATCCACCTTGGGATCACTCACCTTTTGCCAGCTCTGACCGCTGTTGTTGGAACGGTATACTTCCCCTCCGATCAAATCGTCATAGGAGTGATCGGTAAAAGAATCAAAAGCTTTTTTCTCCTTTTTCTTAAGGTTGGGCTTGGGATTGAGATTTTGGATCACCGCATAGAGGATATCTGGATTGGCCCGGTGGATGTCAATCCCGATGCGGCCCAGTTTGCCTGTGGGCAGTCCCTTACTCAGTTTCTGCCAGGTTTTACCGCCATCACTGGTACGGTATATACGGCTCCCCGGTCCACCGGCTTCATAGTGCCAGGGCAAACGCTCCTTATCGTAAGTGGCCGCATAGAGGATCTGAGGATTATTCAAATTCATGCATAAATCAACCACGCCTATTTTTTCATTAATATACAACACTTTTTGCCAGGTTTTACCGCCATCACTGGTTTTAAATACACCACGCATCGTGTTGGTTGAAAAGAGGTGGCCCATCGCCGCCACATAAACCACATTGGTGTTTTCAGGATGGATAATGATTCTGCCGATATGGTGTGAATCTTTGAGGCCCATATTTTTAAAGGTTTTCCCCCCATCCGTGGATTTATAAATTCCATTGCCGGAATAACAGGAACGGGCATAGGAATCCTCTCCAGTCCCCACCCACACAGTATTGGCGTCGCTGGCCGCCACTTCCACGGCACCAATGGCATTCACCCCGTAATCGTCAAAAATGGGAAAAAAGGTAGTGCCATTGTTAATTGTCTTCCACACACCGCCGTTTCTGGCTGCCGCATAAAATGTATGTTTGTTCGCTGGATCAGGGTTTTCAGGTACAGCGATATCACCGATCCAGGCCCCTGCCCTGAAGGGTCCCAGGTTACGGTAGACCAGATCTTTAAATAAGGGGTCTCCCTTTTCCCCAACACCAGCCAAAGTTACCTGAAAAGCCAAAGACAATACAAAAATAGCGCAAATGATTGAGACTTTTTTCCTCTGACCAAATTCCGTCATGGACAACCTCCTTTATATTTCTGAGACTATTTTACCATTAAATCTGGTTGTCCAAAAGGAGAGGGTGGAGCTCAGGAAAGTAAATTCACAAGGAACAGAGATCAAGGGTGCAGACGCTATAATTTTCGCAAAAGGCGCATGGCCCGCAGCATGGCATCGTTATAGGTGCTGGCCAATTGTACACTGAAAGGGACCAGTCCAAATTTCATCCCCAGATAAATACTGGTCTTTATCAGATACGGCACGTTAAAATAGATCAGGCCAAGGAGGGGTTCGTTTTTGGCCATTAAAGAAGCATAATAGGCACGGGCGTCACTGGATATGCCCTTAAAGCTTTTCAAATTCTCCATGCGAACGTACTTGGTGCCGTCCGGAAATTTTTCTTCAATTATAGTTTTAGTAAACTCCAACGCGGGCTTTAAGTCCTCCAGATAACCAACTCCACTCGATTCGACCAACAAAATATTTTCGCCAATCAACTTGGCAGTGATCTTATAGTTAGACTCCTTGCGAAAGCTGACATCAAGCCATTTGGATTCACAAAAGACGGGAAAGCCCGATTCTGGACATACTGAATCACTCTCTATATTGACGCCTGTATCCGATGAACTCATTCAAACCCCCTGATTATTCAATTTTATCATAAAAAAAATTTTTTTTTCAACCAGAGAGGCTAAAAAAAGGTCAACAAGGAATAATCAACGCTCCCTCCTCTGGAAATAATTCCGGCGCAAGCGCTCTTTTGGCAGCACCAGTTGGGATTTAAACACGGGAAAAATGTCGATATGCAACGGTTTGGCTTTAAAGACAATTCCGGACCCCTTTACCTTCTTGGACGTTATACTCACCTGTTTACCGGCTCCTGGAGAGGAGGTAAATTTCTGGCCTGCCAAGAGAGCGTTTTTCATAAAATCAGTAACCGAGGTGAAAGTGGACGGCACTTTCCCTCCCTTTCTGCCAACGGCCTCGGCAATATATGAATCGAGCAATTTTTTCCAGAGATTCTGAAAAATTTTAGTCTGGGAGAAAAGATCAGCCACCATTACCCTGCCATTTACCATAACTATGACCCCATTTACTCCCTTGTATTTGTCGGGTATATCGGCAAAAAACTTCCAGTACTCCTGGCGTGCCCGCTTCATTTTTGGAGAGCTGTATGTTGCCCTCAAGGTATCTGTGGGGGTGCTGGCATCCATATATTGGTTCATACCCCGTACCTCCTGCCAGACTCTGGATTGTTCCTTGCTTACCTTGGCACTCTGGCGCACGGCAATGGTAGCATTGAGGCCATCGGAATGGAATTTGCCGCTCTTAGACTGCCAGCGCCCCTGCTACACACAAAAAGCGGAAACCACGGTGCGGTTGCTGTTGGGCGGAAGCAACACATCCTGCTGCAGTATACGGTCCTGTTTGGCTCCTGACAAGATCTCACCAGCCATGATAAACACATAATGATCCGATGAATTCTGCAAAGCGAGTGCATTTACCTGTCCCGACTCGCTCACCTCCTTGATGATCAGCTTGCCGCTTTTCATCACATCATCCAGGGTGGTTATATCAATTTGCCCGGCCATTTCCGGCGCCTTGACCGGAATGATGGTAAGATTCTTATGGGCAATCTTTTTCAGGAGATCACACCCTTTTAAAAAAGTTTTTAATGAATCTTCTGCCGTGGATTGCGCCAGAACCGGTTTGCCAAGCCCTATCAATAAGACAAGAAAGAGAGCGGACAAACTTTTCAAAATGAATTGTTTTTTCATAGGTCCCTCCTGCAAATCATTGACGCCCGCAAACCTGTCCGGGTTTCAATGACAGCAATATCTTTAATTATCTTCATTTACATTAACTCAGAATAAATGGTCAGCAGCCAGGAATGCAGGGGCTGCAAATGTTTATAAATTTTCACACAAAAATCGACCAGGGCCTCTGAATAACACTCCTGGGGTACACCACCTTCATAGGAAGCCCATAGTCCATTATGCAGCAAATAGTGCTGATATTCGTCAGGCACTTCATATCCTGGTGGGACCCGTTTATAGTGTCTCCCCCCCACAGAGTAATAGCCGGCCTTTTTTATCATAGCCACAGCCTCCTCCAACTCCAATAAGAGCTGCGGGTCGGCGATTGCCTTTCGGTATAGAGCGATCTTATTCCTGGGAAACATATAAATACCCGCACCCAACATAAGGTTCGGGGGTTCCAGGTGAAAATAGAATCCCGAATTTTCCAGCTTTTTGCTCCTTCCCTCCCAAAAATAAATACCCAGATGGGTTTTATAAGGGATTTTGTCGGTGCTGAAACGGGTGTCACGATAAATTCTGAAAATTGATTGGTTCATCTTGGGGATGGCCACAATATCCTGGGAAATCTCCTGCTGCAAGCGTCTGCCCATCACTTCCACAAATGCGCGGGCTGGAGCCATTACCTCCTGCTCAAAGGTATTTTTGTTCTTGTCAAACCACTCTTTACTGTTGTTGTTTTTTAACTGAGAAAAAAAATCGATACATTGGCGGGAAAACCCCTTAAAATTCACTTTTTCACTCATTTGTCACTCCCTGCTTCTCATTATAGAATAGACCCGTAATCATTTCAAAACAGGAATTTCACCCGCCATTACCTTCATAATTAAACTTGTCGGTCAATTGATTTTTTTTAGACAAAATTTATTTTTCTAAAATATTGGAACAAATTGGCGTCCAGGCACGTATCTTAATTATGATTTGTTTCAATAAATTAGAAAAACAAGCAGGAGGCAAGTTTGGACCTTTTATCCCGTACAGAAGAATTAATATTGCTGGCAGTCTGGCGCTTACAAGAAGTGGCTTACAGTGTGGAAATTAGAAAGGAATTAAAACGAATCTCAAAACAGACCTGGTCTTTTGGTGCTGTCTACATGCCATTGGAAAGACTAACAAACCGGGGTTTTTTGGAATCCTTTCTTACAGATCCCACCCCCCAGAGGGGCGGACGGAGCAAAAGGATATACAAACCCACCAACGCAGGAATCCAGGCCTTACTTGAGATTAAAAAAGTGCAGCAAAACGCCTGGAACGGGCTACCTGACCCAAGCCCTGAACAACTAAAATGAAGTGGTTTACACCTAAAAAAGAACCGCCCCGGATCTCCCGCTGGTTGTTAAATAAAACATTTTGCCGGGACACCGATACAGCAGCAGGAGATTTTGAGGAGGTATTTCATCAGATTAAAAAGCAACGGGGCGCCACAACGGCACGGATGTGGTACCGGTCTCAGGTGCTAATATCTCTCTTCCCCTTTTTATTGTCCACCATTAAATGGAGGTTGGAAATGATTAAAAATTATTTAAAATCAATTTTTAGAATCATCAAAAAACACAAAACATTTTCACTGATAAATATTCTGGGGCTTACCCTGGCTCTATGCTGTATGATGTTTTTATGGCTGTATATTTCACACGAAAATAGTTATGACAATTACCATCGGGATTTTGACAGGATATTCAGAGTTTCCATGGTAAATAAAAGTAAGCAAGGCACCACACGTTATGCCCCTGTGTCATGGGCAGTGGCCACAACTCTAAAAAAAGATTTTCCTCAGGTGGCATACACAGCCCGCTTAGGTGACATGTATGAACCGTTGGTGATGAATCAAGGGGTAAAATTTATTGAACATCGGGTTTTTTACGCAGATCCAGACATTTTTCAAATATTTTCCACCATGTTCTTAAAAGGGAATCCTGACATTGCTTTGAGCAAATCCAATTCACTGGTGATCACCGAAAGTATGGCCAAAAAATATTTTGGCGAACAGGAACCTTTAGGTAAAACGCTTAAAGTGGGTCGTTATCTCTGTCAGATAACCGGAGTGGTGGCAGATTGCTCATCCAACACCCATTGGAAATACAACATGATTGTTTCCGTTTCCACCTTATTTGAAAAGAACTGGGAATCTGACTGGTTCAGTACCGTATACTACACCTACATCAAATTGCTAGCAGATACGGATGTGATTTCTTTTGCCCGGGAAATAAAGCCTCTGCGGGATATCCATGTCGGCAAAAGGTCTGGAGAAAGTAACACTTATCAACTGGTACCATTAAGAGACATCCATCATGCCAGCGGTCATCATTTTGAAATAGAACCTCCGGGGAATGTTACCTATATCATCCTTTTCTCAATCATAGCCATCTTTATCCTTTTTATTGCTGCAGTCAACTACATCAATATGTCCACTGCCCTGTCTCTTAATCGCAGCCGTGAAGTAGGGATCCGCAAAGTTGTAGGAGCACAACGAAAACAACTGGTGGGACAGTTTTTAAGCGAGTCATTTGTTATAGCTTTTATCTCCATGTTTACTGCCCTGGTTCTGGCAAACATTTTACTACCCACTTTTAACCAGTTGGCCGGTATTAATATTAAATTTTTAAAATTATTGCAATTAAAAAATCTCCTGTTCTTTTTTCTGGTGACGGTCACTTTTGCCTTTCTTGCCGGCAGTTTCCCGGCCCTTTCCCTCAGTTCCTTCTCTCCCAGCATCATTTTCAGAAAAATGACAGCCAATAAATCCTCCGGATTCCTGTTGCGCAGAGTTATGGTTTGGGGACAATTTTCCATTTGCATTGCCTTGATGATCATGACTCTGGGCATCTTCAAACAGGTTAATTTCATGAAAAATCGAGACCTGGGTTTTGCTAAACAAGAAAAATTGTGTTTACACATCCGGGGAGGATCATTCTCTAAGGGACTTGGCCTGAGTAAGAACTTTGAAGTCATAAAGCATGAATTCATGAAAAACCCTTCTGTAAAAAAGGCCTCTTCATCATCCAGTGTCCCAGGAATCCCTTCATCAAATTTCAGTCTAAAATTAATGAAAACGAATACAGTTAAAAGTCAATCCATGTACCACCTGTATGTTGACCATGATTTTGTTTCAGTGTTTCAGCTCAAAAAGCTGGCAGGTAAAAATTTCATTATCAATCAAAAATCAGATTTTGCCAAGAAAGAATCCCGGTCCGGATTTATCTTGAATAGAACCGCCATTGAGGCTCTCGGTTTTCAAATCCCGGAAAAAGCATTAAACGCACATATCCAGAGTGGGTTGAGAGGTCGAACTGGCCGCATCATTGGAGTGGTTGAGGATTTCCACTTCCGGGGCTTGCAGCAGCCCGTAGAACCGCTGGTACTGGAATATTTACCCCACCTTTTTGATACTTTAACCCTGGAAGTTAATACCAGCAACTCAAAAGAGTTAATGAAAAACATTCGTTTAAAGTGGGAACAACTGTTCCCTGCCTTTCCCTTCGAATATTTTTTTCTGAATGAAAATTTTAATCGATTGTACAGGTCAGAAGAGAGGATGGGTAAGCTGATAGGGATATTTTCCCTTTTGGGAATGGCCATAGCCTGCATGGGACTATGGGGTATGGCACTTTTTACCGTAGAAAACCGCACAAAGGAAGTGGGTATCCGTAAGGTTTTGGGAGCTTCTGTTTATAAAATTATCACCTTGTTATCCAAGGACTTTATCAAGATTGTCTTAATGGCCAATATCCTCTCCTGGCCGATTGCCTATTACCTCACCAATCAGTGGCTGGCAGACTTTGCCAAAAAAATCGAGTTGGGATTTGATATTTTTTTCGTTGCTGGTGGGCTGGCCCTGCTGATTGCATTGGCGACCATTGGTTACCAGTCAATCAAAGCGGCTCTGGTTAATCCGATTAACAGTATTAAATACGAATAACGGATAAAATTATCCCTGATTGATTTTTTTATCAAGAACCCACTTCTTTATTACACTGAAAACAATATCCCTCTTGATGGGCTTGGCAATAAAATCATTCATACCGGACTGGAGGCACTTTTCGCGGTCCTCCTTCATGGCGTCGGCTGTCATAGCCACAATTGGTATATCCTTGAAACCGTTGGCTCGCAACAG
>CBFDCH010000043.1:0-9399 GCA_965603235.1 uncultured bacterium
AGCCAATATAAAATTTATACTTCACCAGGCCCGTTTGGCCATCAGGAAAACTCTGGAGATTAAACATGAAAAGAATTGATAAAGAGATTAAACGCAAGGTTAAGTCGGTGCGGTTGGAGGTACCACAGCATGTTGAGGAGCATTGTTTGACCCAATTGTCTTCCAGCCATCCCCTTGAACCCCATAAAGCGCCATCAATAACCCGGTTCTGGCCCCTTTTGGCATTGGCCGCTTCATTGATTTTGGTGGTGGGGTGGCTGTTTATCCAAAAGGTGTTTTTACCCAGCGCCGGTACTCCCAATATGAGGCAAGAGCAGGTTTTTATCCGAACCATTGACATTAACGGCAAACCGGCCAAAACCTATTATTTTCAATCCAAGGACAAAAACCGGGTAATTGTGTGGACCCAGGAAATCAGTTAGGAGGAAATTCATGAGACAAAAAAAATTATGTCTATTTACATTATGTGTGTGGGTAATTGTTTTGATTTTGATTGATGTTAACCTGATAGCAAATCCCGATATCAAGGTGCAACTACGTTTGTATGAGGGGCAGCGAAAAGTTGGCGAGGTAAAGCCGTCGGTAACCACCGCCTACTATTTGAAACCCCTCTTTTCAGGTAACCTCGTTTTGGACAGCAATTTAAAAACAGAAGTACAGGAGATTAAAAAGATATTTAACCTCAAATCACTTGAGATAATCACCACAGCTGATTGGGGTTGGAAATTCGGCAAAACCGACAGCCAGTTTGAGGTGTTTATCATTAATGGCCATGAGTTTAAAATTTATTTAACTTTTTTAGAAACCAGCGACACCTTCCGTTTGGAGGTGTTAGAAAAGGGTGGTGAAAAAACAAAAAAGGTTCTTAAAACCGAGCTGGTATTGCCCCAGAAAAAATCCGCTGTATATGGTTTTGAAGATTCCAAGGGTAAACCCTTTTTCCTTGCTTTTGAACGGGCCCAGGACAGCAAAATCAAAATGATGCAGCCGCCCACTCGGCTGTCGGCCAAAAATCGTCCCAAACTGCTGAAAATGGTCAAACCCGTCTATCCCAAGGTGGCATTGCGGGCCAAGGTGCAGGGTAAGATATTGCTGGAGGCCACCACGGATATCTATGGCCGGGTTGTCCGGGTAAAGGTGGTCACTGGCCATCCTTTATTGACCATTGCGGCGATTGATGCAGTGAAACAATGGGTATATGAGCCGGCCATCATCAAAAAGGTGCCCAAACCGGTAAGTTTTATAGTTTCTGTCAACTTTAGCCTGGATCCGAAAAGGAAAAAAACAGGCAAGGCGGGCAGTAAGATGAGAGTGGCTCTGGTGGATAAAGGACCGAAGTTAATAAAGAAGGTCGAGCCCCTGTATCCCCTGGAAGCCAAAAAAAAGCAGATTGCCGGCTTTGTTAAACTTGAAGCGACTACTGATATCTATGGCCGGGTCGTCGAGGCCCAGTGCCTGGATGGTAACCCTATCTTTTTTAAATCCGCACTTGAGGCCATCAAGCAATGGGTGTATGAGCCATATCTGGTGAAGGGCAAACCAAAGGGAGTTAAATTTACAGTAATAGTGAACTATAAACTGGATGGTAAAAAAAGTACTGACAAGTAGATCGCGAAAAAAAACATAAATCTTTGAAACCATCAGCGGCTTGTAAACATCATAAGAGTATTATTGTTTGCTATTGAGGGACAATACCAGTATTGTGTTGGAGGCCATATGAAACGTTTAATTTTAATTCTAGTTCTTTTTTTATTGGTTGCCATGATGGCGGCCCAGGTAAACAATCCCGACAAACCGCTGAAGGGGAAGTGGAACCTGCAGCTGAAAAAAGTGTGGCAGGTTGATGAAGCGGGCCAGGATAGTTTTGCTGAGGTACAGGCGATCCGGATTGGGCCTGCCGGTAGAATTTTTATACAGGACCGGAAAAATTTTAAAATTTACCTGTTTGACGAAGAAGGTAAATTTATTAAGTCTTTTGGAAAACGTGGAGAAGGACCTGGTGAAATTAAACGGATGAGGGGTCTGCAGGTGGTCGAGGATAACATTGTGGCCATGGATGCCGGCCGTGTCCATTTCTTTGATAAAAACGGAAAATTTGTCACAACCAAGCTGACACCGGCATCCCTTACTGCCAGAGCCTTTATTACTGCCGATACTTTTGTTTCTGCTCCCATGATTCTCAGGGAGGGCAAAAAAGATCCGGAAAAAATTGTAGTTTATGACTTGGTGAACAAATCAGAAAAGGTAATTACCCGATACATGCCCTTTAAAAAGGCGCTTACTTCCAAGAGATCCGGTGGTAACGTGATGGTTGTGGCTGTGATAGTTGGCGGCATCACCCCCATGATGATCGTACAGTATCACCAGGGAATTATTTACTATGGCATGAGCAACTCCTATGAGATTAATATGGTGGACCTGAATGGCAAGAAGTTGGGCGGTTTTTCTCTTAAAGACCGAAAAGCAAATCCTGTTTCCATGGCGTTCAAGAAAAGTCTCTTCTCGCGTGGCGGAAACATCCCGCCGGACATGCTGGATCGGTTGATCAAGGGATTACCGGATGAGGCCTCCTTCTTTTCGCGTCTTGAGGTGGACAAAAATGGTTTGATTTATGTGGCTGTACCAAATCCGGAAGTTCGGCATGTGCAGGGAATTGATATCTTCTCCGCCAAGGGCAAGTATCTCTATTCAACGGAAATTCGTTTGAATGAAGGGGATGATATAAAAGGTATTGCTTTTTCCGATGACTATATCATCCTGGCCCATGAGAATGAGGATGGTGATATTTTAGTGGGGAAGTATAGCATAAAACTTCCCCGGAATTGACGTTTCAATTTGCCTGCTTGGTATGAACAGATTCTTTTATTAGGATAAGCAAATAGCGGCCCACCCGCTTTTTAATAAAGTTGGGGCTGTTAAAGCGATCGACCTGGAAGGTGTAGGTAAGGGGTTGTTTCAGAGAGATGACTGTTTCAGGGTAGAGCTTGACCTCTATCCTGCCATGTTTCTCCACACCGAGGATGGCATCAATGGTGCCGAATGGTGAATAAGACATGGCTTGATAGAGAGCATCTCCCTCTAAATTTTGCAGGTTTGCCAAATAATCCTGCCTCTGCTTGAGCCGGCCGAAAGGATTGCCGTAAATAAGATGAACCGGCAGGAAGTAAAAAACCGGATAATGGAGACCCAACTCCCGGTAGTTGGAGATAATCTGAGGAGATGTGGGTTCGAAATGGTGATAGATCCGGAGGGTACTCGGATTTAAGGTGATTTTTCGTTCCTGTTGCCGCAGGGTGGGATTCCTCAGTAAATTGGATTTCAGGGTATTGCTATAGGCCAGAACCAGGCATATTAACAGAGAGGTCTTCAATATTTTCTGCCCCTTCTCGTGTGGAAATTTTTTTATTAAAAATGTTAGCAAGCGGGTCAACATGAGGATAGTAATCGAGTAAAAGAGGATTTCGGCAAAAGGCCAGAGGCGGGACATGATAAAGATGGGCCGTTGCCAGAATGCAATGACCAGTAGATTCAACAGGTAAAAAGAGTATACTATTGGCAGCTGGCATCTGAGCAGGAGGTGGTCTTTGCGAATCAACAAGTAAAATACAAGGGTGGCTATAACCAGGCAAAGGCCCAATAGTGAATTGAGATCTGGCAGGAAAGGGTAAAATGTGGATAGATTGATCTCCATGTGAACATAAGCAGCCTGGCTGTTAATGATATTTGCCGCCACCTGTTTGAGCAGTGGCCAGGTATAAGGCAGGCTGACCACAAGGGTGATGAACAGGGCTTTCATAATTTTAAAAATAAATGCCTTGTTAAGTTGTTTGCTAAAAAACAGATAACAGAGTAATGCTGGGAATAAAATCAGCATAGAGTAGAAATAGAGCATCACAACAACTCCCGCCAACAAGCCCACCTTTAGCGGAGAAAAATTTTCTCTTTTTTGGTCGATATGCAGAATGATTTGCAGCATCAGCAGATAGGAGATCACTTCATAACTTTTACCAAGCAAAAAATCAAAATTCATGAAAGCAAAAAATATAAACACAAACAATACCCCAAGGGGAAATTTCCAGGTTTGGGAAATTTTTTTTATTATGTGAAACACCATTGCCAATACCAGCAGGGTAATGGTCAGTAATCCCAGCAGATTGGCCAGGTTGTAGGTTATTAAAATGTTTTCTATACTCAATATCTGGCCCACTTTTCCGGCCACGAAAAAAAATAAGGGGGGATAATAGGGGGGGGCGTTTTTTATCAGGGGGTCTACCAGGCTGGTTGTATGCTGGTATTTTTGTATGTAGGTCATCATAAATGTTTGATCGGAAATGGGTAAGAGGAATCCTCCGGTGAGTATGGTTTTGATGATTACGGGACCTATAAAAAAGGTCACGATTAACAGGATGGTTATTATGAGCGTGGTCTTTTCGTTTTTTATCTTTTTAATAAACAGCAGCCAAGCCAGTATTGCCAGGAAAACGATTGTCGAGAATATAGCCAGAAAAGAAAGATGTTGTGCCAACTCTGCCATGTCTACCACAGTTTGGCCAAATTATAAAAGATTTTTATCCCTGGTGCAAATAGGCCTTGCGGTCCAGAACAAATATATTTTGATCTTTGTCCTCGCAGATGGAGGTGATACTGTCAAAGATTATATCCCGGTCACCAATCTGAAATACCGGCTTTAGCCTGATGTCTGTTTTTCCCTCTGCCCATTGGCAAAGAGGCACCATTACAAGTAAAATTATGATGAAATATTTTTTTCCCACGACTGACCTCCTTTTATGTTGTCTCTATATCTCTATTTATGGGTGGGTGGGCGGGGAATTCTGCCTGCTATTCATTTTCTGGTAACTTGATTTTGGCCAACCTGAGCAAATCTTCCACCTCTGAATCCCGGCGTTTAATAAAAGAGACAATGGAATTTTCTTCTTCATCTCGAAATTGGAAGAGTACAAATGTTTTTTCCATTGTTACCCTGTAAGCCAGGCTGTTGATGCGAGCCAATTCCTTGCCTGTCGAATCGGCCAAAATGTAGGGGATTGGCTGATTGTCCTCCCAGGGTCCCTTGATTAACAAGTTTCCGCCATGTGTGGTGGAGAGGCCGCTGCAATTGGGTTTGGTCTTATAAATGGATTTGTGATATTTTTCAATGACCCGGCCGAATTCTTTGTACCAGGCCTGGCTGCGAACGGTCCGGTTGAAATCTTCCTTACGTTGTTTTTTCCATTGTTCCACATCTTTGTCAATGATTTTCTCCGCTTGTGGCAGTGGTACGGTTAAGGTGCCCAGGTATTTGCCGTGCAGATCGTATTTCAATAAATGTTGGCTGGAGCCATCGCAGAAAAGGATGGTGTCTTTAAGTTTTGTCCAGATAAACCTTGGGATAAAGGGGATTTCCAAATCAGCTCCGCTTTTTATAAAGGAGATGCGCGTGAAAAATTCCCTTTTGATGATTTCCCTGATGATTTCTCCATGGTTGTTGACGTGAAGCAGTCTCATCGGAGTTTTGTAGAGAAAATAATCTTTGATACCTTGGTAAGAGCTATCATAATCAATTTTGAGCAAAAATCCGCCATCCTCCAGGTGGGTAATGCCCAGGATGCCATACTGTCTTTTAATCTTTAGTTTAAGGGTTTGCTGAACCGTGCCATCCAGGGCCATCAGGGTGAGCCAGCGATGCCCGCCCCAGAACTCTGAAAAATAGAGGAGCCTTTTTTTATGGTTGAAGCCAAACCTCAAACCATCTGAGCGTTTGATCTCACCCGGCCCCTCCCCTTTTCTGCCAAATTGGCGGAGATATTTCCCGGTGGGAGAGTAAACTTTGAAAGCAACACTACGTGCATCATACACATAAATGTTGCCATCCGGCCCTTCAGCCATGATTCTGGGAGCAATCAACTCCCCTTCACCCTCTTCCTGACCCAGGATGATATAATCCTGGCTCATGAGCAGCCAATGGGGTAAGATTAAAAGCAATACTATCAACAAACATATTTTCATTTGTATCTCCATTACCTATTCATATATAACACGATCTCAAAAAACTCTCTACACCAACCGACCTGTTGAAAGCATCTTTCCATATCTAATCTCTTGGATATGGAGGGAAGGCGCTGATTCGCATATCCATTTTTCGACATTTACACCCGGATGAATTTTTCCTTTGAACGTAGCCTATGATGTTGAGCAAAATGGTGATTGTTCCCCGTTAGGGGGAAAAAATCCGGCTGTCTGAGCGAGCGAGACGTTCCTTGGAAACGCGAGCGAGTTGAGGATTTTTAAATCAAACCATTTTGTGATCCGCAGGACAACATCACTGCGTAGTGAAAATATAAATTCAGAAGTGAGGAAAATTCTTTGCTTTCTCATAGTGGCATGGGTAAGGGAGGGGGCGCTGCGCCCCCTCCTGTTGTTCTTTACTTAACCTTGGCGTGGATGACCAGCACCAGGGAATCTCCGGGCTGAGCGCCAGCCCCTTTGTAATCAGTTAACTTTGAGACACCAGCGATCAAATAACCGTTTTCTTTTAAAGATGTTCTGGTTTGTATCAAACGCTGTTTGTAATAGGTTAATTTCAGTTCATCAATCTCAATAATTTGACCTGGCGAGCGATTCTTGGTCAGGGAGACATCATCAAATTCCAGACTTAAGCCTTGAATGGAAGATGAGAGTACAACCTTGCTGTCAGAGCCTTCTTCCGTATTGAGCAGGGAGACTCCATCCAGTTTAAAGGATTTAAAGTTTAGCAGGTTTTTTAATTCTACCAGCACCTTTTTCAGATCCTTGTTGTCGATTTTGCCGCCATTGGGTTTCTTGGAAGCAACAATGGTAAAAATCCTGAAAGAGATGGTACTCTTGGGTACATCCATCTTTTTCATCAATGCTTCGAATTCCCTCACATTTTCCGGGGGGATTTTTACAGTGAGCATTTTTCTACTCTGCAGGCTGTTGGCCCGGTAAAAGTAATAACGCAATGCCCGTTCCACTTCCCGCGGTGAGATGTGTTTCAGGAAATAGGTTTTGGTTACCAGTTTATCCTTTGTGAGTAAACCCGAACTTTTTGCCTGCGTCTCTTTTTTTGCCTGTAATGGTCCGGCCTGGACCTGGGTTATCACCAATACAAAAAGTATCAAAAACATAAGTAATCTTTTCATTTGTTTTTCCTCCTTAATTGGAAATCTTTTTTCTGGAACCAGATAATTTTTATATTTTTGTCTTTGATCTCAAACTCGGTGCGAATCTCGTTGATCGGCGAGGGGATGGGGCCGGTCTGTCTGATCAGCGGCTGCATAAATAATGCCAGTATAAGTAAGGCTGCGGCTATGGCCGGGGAATACCACCACCGGTGGTTGTGACCTTTTCCAGCTCCAGCAACTTTTTGCAGCTTGCGGTCCAATGATTCTTCAACGTCCTGAGGCAATTTACGCTCCACTGCCTGTACCATATCGGTGATTAGTTTATCGATCTTGTTATTCATGGGTCACCCCCAATTGATTTTTAATGGTTGTTCTGGCCTGGTGGAGGATGAATTTGATATTACCCTCCTTCAGCCCGGTGATTTCCCTTATCTCTTTTATTGAAAATTGGTTGTAGTAAAAGAGAAAAAAGACGTTGCGGTTTTTTATAGTCAGGCGGCTGGCAATCTCATAGATATCACCGGCCTGATCATTTTTGGACGTCTCCTCTTTTACCCGCTGGTTTTCCTCAAGAGGTTCTGGCTGATTCCCGCCTTTACGGTAATGATTTCGTATCTCATTATGGGCAATGGTGTATAGCCAGGTTTTAAAACTGGCCCCTTTTCTGGCTGAGAAGGTGTTAAGGTACTTAAAGGCCCTCAGAATGGTTTCCTGGAACACATCATGGGCATCTTCGGAAAAATTGAGGGATTTTAAGATAAAATTAAAGAGGTTGTGTTTGAGGAGGGTGATTTTTTCCTGGAATGCCGCAGCATCGATACTGGGTTGGCCTATATCAGCGGTTGTGGTTTTTTTTAGGACCCGCCCCAGTTTGATATTGATGCTCATTGTGGTGTGGTTCATATGACTTATATCACAATTCTTAAAAAAAGGTTAGAAAATTTGAAATATTTTAGCCCCCCTTTTTTTCACTTTGCATATTTTGAAATTTAGGGTAAAATTTTATTTCCGACCCATTTAATTAATTCCATTGATAGGGGATGATATGAGTGAAAGGATTATTTTTATCAGGGCCAGTGATAATGAGGACGATCAAGTCCTGTGCGGTAAACTAAAAGAGGTGCTGCAGCAGCAAAACCTGCTGTCCATCATCGCTCCCCAGGACATGGTGGCAATAAAAACCCATTTTGGCGAAGAGGGATCCATAGGGTATGTTCGGCCCTTGTACTTTAAGATGATGGCCCATTTGCTGGAAGAAAAGCAAGCACTCCCATTCCTGACCGAAACTCAAACCCTTTATGTGGGCAGCCGTTCAAATGCGGTTGATCATTTTCATCTGGCCTATAAACATGGCTTTACATATGAAAACACCGGGCTGCCTTTGATCATGGCCGACGGCTTGCTTGGAGATGAAGAGATTGAGGTGAAAATTCCCGGTCGGATCTATCATTCAGTCAATATTGCCTCCCTGATTGTCCGCGCCCAGGCCATGGTAACGGTTACCCATTTTACCGGACACCTGGCCACCGGTTTTGGGGCTGCCTTAAAAAACCTGGGAATGGGTTGCTCCAGCCGTAAGGGAAAATTGTTGCAGCATTCCACCGCCAAACCATCCATTAAGACCAAAGCCTGCACCGGTTGCGGTGTTTGTGTCGAGTGGTGTCCGGCGGGCGCCATTTCCATGGAAAATAATAAGGCTGTTATGGATAAACTGAAATGTATCGGATGTGGTGAGTGCCTGGCGGTTTGTCGTTTTAAAGCGGTTGGCTTCACCTGGTCTGAGACTTATGAGCAGTTGCAGCGGAAAGTGGTGGAGTTTGCCATGGGAGTTTGTGAAACCAAAAAGGATAAAATGTTGTATGTTAATTTCTTGACCCGTATCACCAAGGATTGCGATTGTATAAAGGGTTTTGACAAAATGGTACCCGATATTGGCATATTGATTGGATTTGATCCGGTGGCTATCGATGCCGCTTCATTGGATCTGGTTGAGGAAGCTGGAGGGAAAAAGCTGGCACAGCTAGCCTACAATATCCCCGATCGCATCCAGATCGATTATGCCCGGGAACTCGAATTTGGCCATCCTGACTATGAACTGGTTACCATTTAAATCTAATAAAAGCCTAATCTTTGTTTTAGGGAGTCGGTATGATGGAATCAATCTTTGATAGTGAGGTGTTAAACAGCCGGTATTTCTTTCCCCGTCAGCAGACATTCAGTGATCCCTTCTGGGTGGAGAGTGAGGGGGAGCGCCTCA
>CBFDCH010000044.1:0-9385 GCA_965603235.1 uncultured bacterium
GCAATATTTATAGGTATGTTGAAACATCCTACTTTTTAAACTACAATATATTGTAGGTCTGATACAAAAAGGTCAGATCAAACAGGTGAAAAAAATGAAAAAAATATTAATTGCTGTAGCTCTGGTCACACTGATTTCAGCATGCTCTTCGAAAACAAATGCCCGGTTAAAAAGCGATCCCTATTATGAAAGCTTCTATGAAAAAGCCAGTTTTATTATGACTAAATATGAGAAACAGGTTTACAAATACCTACCCAATCTTCAGGCACGTCGGGAGTTTATTCAAAATTTTTGGGATAGACGGGATCCGACTCCAGACACACCGGAAAATGAGAACAGGCAAGAATTTAGCAGACGCGTAATTTTTGCCAATAAATGGTTTCATGAGGGTGCTATCAAGAGGGGCTGGGACACGGCCCGGGGACGTATTTTATTGCAATTGGGCTTCCCTGACAGGCGTTACAAAGAAGACGTGCAGCCAAATCTTCGCTCCTCCAGACGGCTACCCGTAGAACAATGGTATTATATCTTGGAGGACCTCCAACTCACATTTATCGATGAGAAAGAGACTGGTACTTATACCCTATCCCAACCTCCCCCGGGATTATTGTCAGCCATTGACAACACCCTTGCCAGATACGACCTGGTGCGGTTGAATAGAAGTAAACAGAATCTTTCATTTAAAACCGACTACAAGAATGGCCTGATTTCTATCAAAGTTCCCACCAAGAATATCTTTTTCGTCGAAAAGGGAAAGCAGATGACCGCCAGATTTCAAATTGTAGTACGGGTGCACCACAACTACGTTGAAGCTGAAACCATTGAAAAAACTGACCATTTGGCTCAATCCAAAAATGACATATTGAACATGAAATATTATGCGATAGAAATCCCCTACACAATTAGCAAAAAGGGCCTCTATTTCTTTGACATACTCATCCAGGATGTTTACAACCAGTCCAAGTACCGCACCACACTCAGTAAAAAAAATTAGCTATACTCTCAAGAATCATCGGCAATAAAAAAACCGCTTGATAAATCCCGGTTAATAAGGTAATATACTCCCTGACAATTGGCAAACAAGGAGGATAATATGCCGGTTAATCTGAGAAATCGTCACTTTTTGAAATTGTTGGATTTCACGCCTGTGGAGATTAAATTTCTGCTGGATCTGTCATTTGACCTAAAAAAAGCCAAATATGCTGGAACCGAGCAGCCCCGGCTCAGGGGGAAAAATATCGCCTTGATTTTCGAAAAAGCATCCACCCGTACACGCTGCGCCTTTGAAGTGGCTGCCTTTGATCAGGGAGCACATGTCACCTATCTGGGGCCAACCGGTTCTCAGATCGGCCATAAGGAATCGGTAAGGGATACCGCCCGGGTTCTTGGTAGAATGTATGACGGCATCGAATACAGGGGATTCGGTCAGGAGAGGGCGGAACAATTGGCACATCATGCCGGAGTACCTGTATGGAACGGACTGACAAACGAGTTTCATCCTACCCAGATACTGGCTGATTTCATGACCATGCTGGAGCACTCTGACAAACCAATACACCAGATCTCGTTTTGTTATCTGGGGGATGCTCGCAACAACATGGGAAATTCGCTGATGGTTGGGGCAGCTAAAATGGGTATGGATTTCAGAGCTGCAGCCCCCAAAAGCTACCAACCCGACGAAGAACTGGTTAAACAATGTCAGCAAATAGCCTCCAAAACCGGCGCTCAAATAATGATCACAGATGACAAGGAGGCTGCTGTTATGGGATGTGATTTCCTCTATGCCGACGTCTGGGTTTCCATGGGTGAACCCGAATCAGTATGGGAAGAGAGAATTAATCAGCTAAAGCCCTATCAGATAAACCAGGAGACCATGCAAATGACCGGCAATCCAAAGGTCAAATTTATGCACTGCCTGCCTGCCTTTCACAACCGTGAAACCAAGGTGGGAGAGGACATTTATCAAAAATTTAATCTTGAGGCAATGGAAGTCACTGAAGAGGTGTTTGAATCGGAAGCGGCCATTGTTTTTGATGAAGCAGAGAACCGCATGCACACAATCAAAGCTGTCATGGTTGCCACTCTGGGGTATTGATTATTTTCCACCTGGTTTAATCGAATAGGCGGTTACGATTTAAAAATCAGATTGACCGCTGACAAAATATTATTCGTCTGAAAATCAGGATTTATATCTGTCGCCGCCAGTATCCGCTGATTTTTCCCCACATCCCCGGTTTTTACCAGAATGGTTTTACACCCCGCCTTCCGGCCAGCCATAATGTCGCATGCTTTATCGCCAATCATGTATGATTCCGCCAGATTAAGGGAGTGGTCCCCGGCCGCCTGCAGGAGCATACCCGGTTCAGGTTTGCGGCAGTCGGAGCGGGTGTTGTAGGGATGTACGCTGCCCGCTTCATGAAAGGGGCAATGGTAGAAATCGTCAATAATGGCCCCCTGCTTAAAAAACCAATCGGTTAACTCCTGGTTCAATTGTTTTACCTGAGCATCGGAACAAATTCCCCGGGCCACCGCTGACTGATTGGTAACCACAATACATTTATAATGATTTTGATTAATGAATTTTACCGCTTCAATTGCAAACGGATAAAACCCCACCTGGGAGAATAAACAGATGTAACCGCGATCCTCAATCAAGGTACCATCTCGATCCAAAAAAACGGCCCGGTTCATCTTCCAGCTCCGCCGACTTTTTCCCCTCCACCGCCGGACACCTTTCGTAACAGGGAGATGGTTGCCTGCAATACCTCTTCAACACTTATTGCTTCCATACATTGATGGGTTTCAGGACATTCCCGGTTGAGACAGGGAGCACAATGAACATCATGATGTAAAACTCTGGTGCAATCAGACAGGGGAGCGGTCTTATGTGGTAAGGTGGGGCCGAAAATGGCCACCAGCGGAACGCTTAAACCGGCTGCAACATGCATCAAACCGGAGTCATTGCTGATAAAAAGCCGGCACAATGAAATCGCCTCTATGGATTGTCGCAGTGTTAGTTTTCCCGCCAGGTTAACCACCCGCGAATCAAATCTCTGACTAATGATTTTAATTTTTTCAGATTCCTTGTCACTGCCAAACAATAGGATATTGGAGTCAGGTATGGTTGTCAACAACCGGTTGATAAGATCTGAAAAGTTCCGAGGCAACCACTCTTTGGCAGTTCCATAGGCAGCGGAAGTAGACATTCCGATCCACAGTTTGTCGACCTTTACACCTAATTTGGCTAATTTTTTTTTCACTTCCTGCTGCTCTTTTTCATTGACAACCATTTGATCTGAGCCTGGAACCTCACCAAGATCCTGCCAAAAACCATCAATTAATTCAAGATAAAATTGGCTGTGATGTTGATCGTTATCCGGGAAATTAAGTTTGCGGGACAGTAAAAAACCACGCAAATCCTTCTTATACCCCAGCAAATCACCTATCCCGGCCAAGCGGAAGAGCAGCGCGGAAGCAAAGGAGTTGGTAAAAAGAATCCCCCTGGCAAATGAATATGATCTCAATATCCGGGCGCTTTTAAATATATTCCCGGGAGAGATGTCATTGGGAATAAATATGACATCCTTTATTTCCCCGATGTTCCGGAAAAAGCCTCTAAGGTACTCCTTGGCAACAATATAAATGTCAGTCTCAGGTAAACATTGTTTCAGGGCACGCAGGGCGGGCAGAGCCATTACACAGTCACCGATCCAATTGGGGAACCGTACGACAATGGTATTGATTTTATTTTTAGAAGTTTCCTCACTCATGATGGGAGTATGGAGAGGATGATAAAGTTAATCGGTTTTTTCTTCCTCTTGGGGAGATTCGGTTGCTTCTTCAACATCCTCTTGTTCTTCATCAGCAACTTCATCTCCTGCCAACAGGCCGAGTTCCTCATCTATAAAGTTTTCATCCAATATTTCAAAACCTACTTTTCTTTGCTCGAGTTCCTGAAGGGCGATTGTCAGGGGATTTTCTGCGCTCATCTCAATCCTTTTTTTACTTCCAGCGATGATCTGTTTGGCCCGTTTGGCAGCAAGAATACAAAAGCGAAATTTACTATCAATAAATTTAAATTCTTCCACAAAATCCTCCTGATAGGGTCTATTATAACAAAATTCAGATTATAGTCAAGTTCAGAGGAAATAAATGAGGTATATAAGGCAATGACACATATTCCCAAACAACCTTAAAATCAGAATCTTTGTATTAATGATAAACGCATTGTTGCCAATCAATGATCTGGATTAGTCGCGGGAAAGATGAGGTAGTGGCACAGACGGCCAGCGGATATGATGCGCTTAGTTGATACAATCTGAGCTGGAAGTTGTTTAACCACTGTCCTTCTTTGTGAACGCCGAACATATCACCGTCCTTACGGGCAATGTTAAAACTCCCCAGGGGCTCTGTAATACCCTGCCCCACCGCCTTCAGGTAGCACCCATAAAAACCCCACAATTTAAAAAAATAAAGCCGCCGCTCCCGCTCGGCACAAGAGAGTAAATCATTGTTTTCAGCAGCAGAAAAGTAACGGCTGGCAATATCAAGGTCCAGATCTCCCACCCGTTGAACATCAATGCCAAGCGGCTGCCTGTCAATGGCACAAACCACCCAGGCTCCGGAATGGGAAATACTGAATTGAAATTCCGGGAAAGAGTTCAGATAAGGTTTGCCTTTCTCAGTATAAGAAAACATTATTTCACCATTTATCAGGTTCAATTGTTTCTTGATCAGAAAACGCACCAGCAAATCCCCCAATAAAGAGCGCTGCTGGTCCTGCCATCGTACGTAGCCGGCCAGTTTTTCCCTCTTTCGCTCAGATACCAATTGTAGCAGAGAAGTCAATTCTTTCTTTGAAAAACGGCTGGCCGTCTTGATCCCGTAAATTTCTATCATGATTGTTTACTTCTCACGAGTAGAGAATGGAGAATAAAGAACCAATTACCACTCTTTGTAAACAGTGCCATCCAGGGCTTTAGCCTCAGACTTGGTATACACATCCCACACATTTTCACTGCCCCATTGACTGGAATTTGGCTTGTCCTGATATGACCGCAATCCCCACTCAAAGGAATTGGTCATGGGATCAACTGGAATCCTGCGCAGGAATTTTTTTATCTTTTCATCCCCTTTTTTATCTTTATATTCCACCCCTTCCACCAGTTGGGCCAGTTCTTCAGGATAACCGTAGGTATCTTCATCCACTTCGATTTTGTGCTTTTCCACGAACTTTTTGTAGCTGTCAATTGCTTGACGGAGTGTGCGTAAATTTCGCCTTAACAGGATTTCCTTCTCTCGTTTTATGGTTGTTTCAACAATGGGAATTGCCACCGCGGCCAAAACTGATATGATGACCAGGACCACGATCAATTCTATAAGGGTGAATCCCTTTCTTTCTCTTTTTAAATCCATCCAAATCTAATCAAAATTAAATTACCCTTAATATCCCCTTATTTTCTGTCATGGCCATCACGGCTGGATGAACGATCTCTGCTTTTTTCACCAACCGCTTTTTTACTCAATTTCAGCCGGTTGTCACGGTCAACACCAATGGATTTAACCTCAATCTCCTGACCGAGCCGAAAATTTTCATCTTTGATGTTACGAATCCTATGGGGCGCTAATTCTGAAATATGCACCAATCCCACCGCACCATTTAAAATTTCGACAAATATACCATAATCTTCAATACGTACAATCTTGCCAGTGTACACCTTGTTCACTTCAACAGTTGCGGTAATATCTCTTATCTTTTTGATTACCTGGTCACCCACCTCCTGGTTCGGAGCAGCAACCGTAACCTTGCCATCATCATCGGCATTTATTTTTACACCAAAATCGGCGATGAGACCTTTGATGATTTTGCCGCCGGGACCGATCAGATCTTTTATCTTTTCTGTGCTGATAGTGGTGGTAAGAATTACCGGGGCAAAATCCGACAACTTCTCCGCTGGACCCGGTATGGCTGTTTTCATAATTGCCAGAATGTGCAACCGGGCCTTTTGGGCATCCATCAGTGTTTGATTGATGATCTCATCGCTCAATCCACCCATTTTAATATCAAGCTGCACAGCTGTAATCCCCTTTTCAGTACCGGCTATTTTAAAGTCCATATCTCCAAAATGGTCCTCATATCCGGCAATGTCAGTTAGTACGGCAAATTTATCATCCGCCTTTACCAGTCCCATGGCAATACCAGCCACCGGAGATTTTATCGGTACTCCGGCATGCATCAGGGCCAGGGCTCCACCGCAGACAGTGGCCATGGAAGATGAACCGTTCGACTCAAGTATCTCGGATACGACACGGATTGTATAGGGAAACTCCTCATTATCCGGAAGTACATAACTGAGCGATTTCTCCGCCAAATTGCCGTGACCGATTTCCCGTCGACCGGCACCCCGGAGAAAACTGACTTCCCCGACTGAGAAAGGTGGAAAGTTGTAATGGAGCATAAACTTCTTTAATTCGCCACTACTGGACAAATCGTCCACCCGCTTGGCATCATCATCGGCACCCAGGGTTATTGTAGCCAGGGCCTGGGTCTCTCCCCTGGTAAAAATGGCAGATCCATGAACCCTGGGTAAAATCCCCAATTCTATATTTATATCGCGGACCTCGTCGAATTTCCGGCCGTCAGGGCGCGTATTGTTGGCCAATAGATAGCTTCTAAAAACATCATATTCCAGGTCATGAAAAGCCAGCTTTAACTTTTCCACCTTGGTTTCATCCTCTTCACCTTCGATTACACCCTCAATGATTTCGTTAATTTTTTTGTGCCTGTCCTCTTTTTTTCCTGAGAAAATGGCAGCTTGCAAAGTCTTTTCGTGATCCTTCTTCAATTGAGCGTAAAAACCCTTGAGTTCAGCATCCTCTACCACTTCCGTCTTGTCGGGATTAATCAACACTGCCTGGGCCCGGCAAATTTCAGAAATGATCTCTTTGGCCTCAATCAGGCTCTTCTTAAACATATCTTCGCTGAATTCCTTACCACCTGCCTCGATCATAACCACATCATTTTCCGTTCCAGCAACCTGAACAACAATATCAAGATCAGCCAGTTGTTCCAAGCCGGGATTCACAATCAATTGATCTCCCTTCCAACCCACCTTAACCGCCGCTACAGGCGTGGTAAAGGGAATGGTTGAGGACAACAATGAGGCTGAGGCGCCGATAATTCCCATGGAATCGTAATCAATGCTGAAATCGGCAGATAATAGCATAGCAATAATCTGTGTCTCCATGAAGTAACCGGTTGGGAACAAGGGCCGCATCGGCCTATCAATTAATCGGGATAATAATACTTCTCTTTCAGATGGTTTTCCCTCCCGTTTAAAAAATCCCCCGGGGATTTTACCAGCAGAGTAAGTACTCTCCCTAAAATCCACCATCAGGGGTAAAAAGCTTTTTATTTCATTTTTTGATTCTTTATAATTGGCGGTTACCAGAATCATGTTATCTTTGTATGATAGAACAGTCGAGCCATTTGATAATTTGGCCCACCTGCCAGTTTCAATTTTTAGAGTGTGTCCGCCAACCTCTATTTCAACTACATTTTTCATAATTTTCTCCTTCTCTTTAAACGCCCAGACATTCACTAATTGCTGAACTCGAATTGTTTGATAATCGAATCATCCTGGATAATGTATATTCCGCAAAAATGCTATTGTTTTTGTACAAATAATATAACAATCTATAGCAAAATATCATTCAATCCAAATTGAAATGATCAATACAATAAAAAAAAGTTACTTCCTAAGTTCCAGTTCACGAATGGTTGTTAAATATTTTTGATAATTTTTCTTTCTTAAATAAGTCAATAATTTTCTTCTTTTGGATACCATGCCCAGCAGTCCCCGCCGGGAGTGATGATCCTTTTTATGAGTATTAAAATGTTGGGTTAAATTTTTAATCCTCTCTGTCAGAACGGCAATCTGTACTTCCGGAGATCCAGAATCCTTGTGATCTCTCTGGAATTTAGCGACCAGTTTCTGCTTGTCTTCACTTGTAATGCTCAAAATATCCTCCTAAATTGCCCAAATACAATTTTGACACCTAATTGTACCAAAAAACATTTTGTTTGTAAACAACGGAATAAAAATCCAAACAAATGACACAATAAAAATCAGACCACTTATACGTCTACCGGCAAATTCTTTATAGCCTTCAGGGTTGATTTTTGACCTGTTGTATGATAGTTTATATCCTATATATGAATATCGAAAATTACCATGGAAAAATAAAATTTAACAATGTCGGTCACATACCATTAGGGAAAATAAAATTCAGGCTGCCAGAAAATTGGCTCCGATCGGGTAAAAAGTGGAGGCATAAGTGAGTGTTCAAGATATAATCCTTAGATTGGAGGAATTCTGGTCCCAAAAGGGATGCTACATTGCTTCCGGGTATGATAATGAAGTGGGGGCCGGTACAATGACGCCGGACACATTTTTTAGAGTCCTGGGGAAAAAACCCTGGAAGGTGGCCTACTGGCAGCCCTCCAGGAGGCCGGATGACGGGCGGTATGCCCAGAATCCTAACCGGGTTCAAAAACACAACCAGTTCCAGGTCATCTTGAAACCCATCCCGGAAAACGGTCAGGCATTGTTCTTAGAAAGCCTCAAACACCTGGAGATCGATATCAGGAGCCATGACATCAAGTTTGATGAGGACAATTGGGCGTCTCCTTCCCTGGGTGCCTGGGGAGTCGGATGGCAAGTTATGTGTGACGGCCTGGAGATTACCCAATTTACCTACTTCCAGCAGGCCGGGGGCATCGATTTGAATCCCAATTCCCTGGAGATCACCTATGGTATCGAACGGCTGGCCTCTTTCCAGGATGCTAAAGAGACCATTTACCACCTGGAATGGGGCAACCGGGTTAGTTATGCGGAGTTACGAACCGAGGAAGAAAGGCAGTTTTCCATTTATAATTTCGAATTTGCAGACATTAAATTTTTACGAAATATCTACGCCCAATACGAGAACGAAGCCAAACGGCTCATTAAGGCTGATCTTTACCTGCCGGCTTTCGATTATGTCTTAAAGTGCTCCCATACTTTTAATGTACTGGACGCCAGGAAAGCTATATCCGTGGCTGAAAGAAACGTTTTTATGACCACCATGCGAAATCTTTCAGCCGAAATCGCACAAAAATATGTAAAACTTACAGACAACGAAAACCAAAGCGAGGAAGAGAATGAGTGATTTTCTTTTTGAACTGGGAGTCGAAGAGGTACCGGTTCCTGAAATACCCTCAATTTTAAATCAATTGAAGAATAAACTACAGGACAGGTTAAAAAAGAACCTGGTTGATTTTAAATATGTGGAAACCGCTGCCACGAACCGCCGATTAATGATTTATATCAACAACATCAACAGC
>CBFDCH010000045.1:0-9316 GCA_965603235.1 uncultured bacterium
TTTGCCACTGCGAAGCAACAAGGGCAAAATTACGGTTGACGCACCGCGTCACTCCTTATTGGGGGGATCTGAGCCATTGGTACGATAGACACGACAAACTAAATGAAAACTCACGACAACTTATGTGAAAAGTTACAGAAAAGTTACAAATTATCAGTGGGGATTATGGATTAAACTTGAAAAAAAGGATGTTTTATACTAATTTATTGGTAACTAACATATCAAAAATATTTCAAATGTGGAGGGTATGTATGACAGTAATCCGTAACAAATCATTCATTAAGGTGATCGCTATTTTTGTGGCTGTGCTGTTCGTTTTTCAGGGGGATTATATTTTCGCCCTTCAGGAACGAGTTGTACAGGACAATCAAAAGGTGCTTGAGGAGAAACAAAAAAAGGCAGATCCCCTGGTTGTGGCTTTTGAAAAGGGCAAAGCGGAATACCTGGCTGGAGATTTTGAAGCTGCCAAAGCCACGTTTGAACCACTGGTTGCTCAATTGGCCGATGTGGAAGGACGTGATATTCTCAAAGGTGAGATTTACCTGCTCACCGGCGCCACCTACGAGGCATTAATGTACAAAGATCCGGCCATTAAATATTATTGCCTGGCCAAAAAAATGCTTGGCAAAAACAAAACCGTTGATCCCTTGGAATTAAAGGAGTTAAAGTATTACAAAAAGAACTGCCCTTCCGGTGTTGTCGGCTATCCAGGAAAGAGAAAAAAGAAAGGATTGGGCATCTTAGGCACCCTGCTCCTTCTGGGCCTACTGGCTGTCGGCGGCTACCTGCTTTACACCAAGGTGATTAAAAAGGCTATCGATGATGATGATGATGAAGAAGAGGACAACAAAACCGGTGAATATTCAAAAATCGAAATAACTCTCAAAGTATATTTCCAGGGTGGTAAATACCAGGGCAAAGACCTCACCCGAACTGACACAATTTACATTGATGGATCACAGGTTTTAAACAAATCCAATACATTTGGTGATCAATGTACAACATATGTAAAGAAATCCTCCGAATATACCATTGCCCACTCACAAACCAGCCTTGGCACCTTTAAATTAAGACATAAAGTTGCACTCAGTAAACCCAATAACTGGTGTATCAAGACCAATTGGAGCCTTACCGTTAACTATGAGTATCAAGGCGGCCGCGATCCTGGCGCGCCTGTTGTTGATTTCAACGCTCCCAATCCCAGTGACGCCAATAATCTTGACGATGAAGTCACTGTAACAATATCAGCGCCAACAGCCAAGAAAAAAGGAAAAAAGGTTACCATACAATCAGTATCCACCGGTTACTAAAAAACGAGATTAATTTAAGCGGTTAGGAAAAATCATATCACCCAATGGCTCAACCTGGTTGGGCCATTGGGTGTTTTATATTCATAAATAGTAGTTCCCTGCCTCTCCCCCATGATTATGGATCTATAACGACCTTGACCGATCCTTTTTTACCGTTGCCGTTTTTAATGGTGCCTGGCAGGTAAATGGAATTAAAGTCCTTGTCAATTGCTTCAATATCCAGATAGTATACCCCTGGCTGATTGACAGGGAAACTGATTGTCCAGATATCATCCCCGTCCGTATTATCACCTTCGGTTCCGGAATCGTTGAGAGAAAGCTGGCCCAGTCTGCGCCTCTCTGAATTCAGGATTATTGCCCGGGCATCAAAAATGTAATTCTTTTTGCCCTGAAACACCACCGAAAGTTTTAGAATCTCTCCCTTTTTGAGAGAGGCGGGATCGGCAATTACTTTTTTGACGGTAACATTAACCGAATCTTTAGAAACAGGCCATAAACTCCGGCTGGCAGCTTCCTTAAGCAAAATGGTAAAATCCCTGTCCAACAATAGCCCCTTATTTTTAAGCTCAAATAGAGACTTTATTACCTCCTTTAGATAATGAAACTTGGTTGGATATCGTTCTAATATTGAATTCCGGGGATCGCCAGATTTTTCCCGCTCCTTTCGGGTGACGGGGAATGGCCAATCCCGACCCGCGTTTCGCCTGATGGTATTTGAAAATGATACATTCCGCTGGCTCCAACCGGCAACCGTTGATAACGGTGCGCTTAGATCGGGTAGACGAAGGCCGGCAATTTCATTGCCATCCTTATCAACCTGAGGAACCAGACAAACATATTGCGGCCCAATTTTAGGGGGAACATGCCTGGCAACACCCGTGGTTTGCCAGTTTTTACCAAGATTTAATCGATATGGCTGATACAAAGAAGCCGGAAACACCATACCCGGAATGGGAGGAAACGTTTTACGCCACTCTGCAAAATCAACCAGCGTGCCATTGGAAATTTTTGGAATCTCAGATTGCGGCGGTTTTATTCCATGAGTTACCCAACGGTCAAGGGCAACCAGCAATGCCCGGCCAATAATCCCGATCCGCCCGCTGGTGTGGGCTCTGCCGGCAATGGCGTATATCCGTACATCCGGGTCTATATTAATGTCCTTTTTGCCCGCCACATCGGTATGAAGCAATGATGCGGCCCGGGTCCAATAGTCAGTTGAAGAATTAACAAACATCATTTTGGGGAAAAATCCCGAATTTCTTGCTTTTATAAACGCGTCACCCTCTTGTCCTGTCACAGGATCCGCTTGCTTGACTGTGGCAAAGGGGAAAAAATCAATGGGGAACCAGTTGTCTTCATGGTGGCTGCCATGTCGGGTGGGTTGGGCAAACCTGGAATTGAAGAGACCCTTCCCGGCTCCGGGACAATTGGAAAAGATACCGTCAAAAACCTTTCTTCTCTTTTCGTCCCCGTTAAAATTCTGATAAACAAAATGATTCAGCAGCCGCCCGGATTGGGAATGCCCCCATGCAAATGTGAACTTAATCCTCCCCTTGAGCGGATTCTCAAGATTTGCTTTGTCCCACTTTTCATACTTAAAAAATGAAACCAGATCACGAATGGCAGCCAGGCCAAGGCCGGTAACCTTTGGGTCCTGGCCCGTATAAACCAAATCATACAACCAGCCCGGCTTAAAGCCCGGCTTAAGGTAAATATAGTTATGATCACTCTCAACTTTACCATTTCGAAACCGTCCGAAGACCCATTGTTTGCGAGGAATTTGTATGGCTTTTTGCCAGCGGTATTGACGCATGGTTAAGCGGGCCCTGTTGATCTTTGGCGGATGCGGAGCATAAGCAATAGACCCGCCCCAGACAATGGGACGATTGTAAACAACATTATCAGCAAAACTAATCATTTCAGAATAAATTTTGCCGGTAATGGTTTTGCCATGATCCGTGGCAATAGGTACTTTAATATTCAATCGCCGCTCACTCTCCGGCACATCACAATTCCAGCCGCACCACATATAGGACCAACCTTCTTTATAAAGCCAATTTAATCCGGCCATATGATTAAAAAATCCTCCCGCCATTTTGTAGCCGCGGTTATTGACAAAATAAACCAGGCGCTGATTCCCCATACTACTCCCGGCCGGTTTATGCAGCTCAAATTCAGTTGAAAACTCAACCTTACCGCCGCCATTCCGTGCGGCAAATTTTAAATCCACAATTTCTTCATTGGCGGGATTTTGCGGATCAACCTCCAGGTAGATGATCCCCTTAATAATTTCATAAGGACCATATTTACTCATGAGAATGGAATTCTTAACAACCTTCCGGTTCCTGATTTCTACCCGGGTTACTTCCGCCTGGATAGAGGAAAGAAATAGGGTGACAAATAAAAATCCCAAGGCAATATTTTTTATATATCCTCTTCTCTTCATAAAATTACCCTCCTGGTTGATAGTTTTTCCAAGTTTATATCTAAGTGCACCAAAATCTTTAGACGACAATCCTGTATATATAGTTTATACTGTTTTGAAAAAAAATGGTTACCTAAAAGTTTAAACAAAAGAGTTTCAATGGATTTTTTGAAAAAAATTTTCCCGGCCTGTCCCTTATTTTGACAACAGTCAAAATTAGGATATAATTGTTTTTTATCCAATGGCAAAAATAGAACCAGGTCAACCAACGAGTAAATTTTCAGGAAATGGAGTGGAGACCCTTCTGGGTAATCCGAAACGTGCCATTATCAAGCTGGCCATCCCCATGATGGTCGCCTGGTCAGTACAAACCCTGTACAATGTGGTGGATGCCCTCTGGGTTTCCGGCCTGGGGCCGGACGCCCTGTCTGCAGTTGGCTTTTTTTTCCCCTTCTTTTTCCTGTTAATGGCACTGGCCGGGGGATTGGGAGTGGGAGGAAGCGCCGCGGTCTCCAGAAAAATTGGTGCCAAGGATAAAAAAGGGGCCGATTCCGTGGCCAGCCACACCATTGCTCTGATGTTTTTATCAGCCATTATCGTCACCATCCCCTTCCTGGTTTTTATTGAGGATATCTACCTGTGGATGGGAGCCAAACAGGTAGCGCCAATAGCAGCCGGGTACTCGCGGATTATTTTTGCCAGCACGCTGGTGATCTTTTTTGCCAATAATGCCAGCGCCCTGTTGAGGGGGGAGGGAGATGTAAAGCGGGCAATGGTTGCCATGATTATGGGTTCCGCTTTAAACATCATTCTGGATCCTATTTTTATATACACCCTGGGCCTCGGAGTAAATGGCGCTGCCTGGGCAACGGTTATCTCGCTGGTTATTTCGACTTCCTTCCTTTATTACTGGCTTTTTATTAAGCGCGACACCTTTGTCACCATTACTTTCCACCGGTTTCGTTTTAAACTGAAAACCATTAAAGATATTCTGCGGGTGGGCATCCCCTCAGCCATTATGCATATGGCCATGTCCCTCTCCATCTTCTTTTTAAATATGCTGGTGGTTAGGGTTGGCGGCACCGATGGCGTGGCTGTATACACCACAGGCTGGCGGGTGGCCACATTTGCCATATTACCCCTCTTTGGTATTGCCATGGCTGTCACTTCCGTTACCGGAGCCGCCTATGGCGGTAAAAATTATCCAAAACTGGCGACTGCCTTTTATTATGCCATCCGCCTGAGCGTGGTCATTGAGGTGGTGGTGGCAGTGCTTACCTACCTTCTGGCTCCCCATATTGCAGCCCTGTTCACCTCCAATCAGGAATCGATGCGAATTCGCCAGGATATGATTGTGCTGCTGCGGATCATGTGCATATATTATCCGGCCACTGCTTTCGGCATGCTTTCATCCTCAATGTTTCAGGGTACAGGCAAAGGCGTTAATGCCCTGGTGGTGACAATCTTCAGGACTGTTATTCTGGCGGTTCCACTGGCGTTTATATTTTCTGTCACCTTATCCAGAGGACTGCCCGGCGTATGGTGGGGAATTACCAGCGGAAATATACTGGCCGGTATCATCGCGTTTATCTGGGCCAGGTTTTACATCAAATCACTGAGAAAAACTCAAGCCTCCCCCCAATACACCCCGACACAGATCTAATCAAATTGGTTTTTCCCGCCTGTCCCCAATTTCTCCCACTTGTGGAGTGAAAAGATAGATTCATCCATTCAATTTAAATATTTTCTGATAATACAATATTTCCTGCCTGTCCCCAATTTCTCCAATCATTTGACTATCAATTGGTGACAGCGTATCATGTTCTTAATTTTAATCCGGGAGGTTGATTATGGCAATGAACAGGAGAGAGTTTATCAAGAGCGGCGGAGTGATGGCTGCCAGCCCCATGGCCCTCAATTTAAAAATTGGCAATTCGAGTCAGACATTTGATCCCCTGAACGAAAATGGCATTCATCCAATTGTTAAAAAGGACCTCCCCCATATATTTATCGATTCCTGCATGCAGATCTGGCCGGACGCCATTTATAAAAACATGCACAAACATGGAGCCACCACCTTTGCGGTGACCGCCTGGAATCCCTTTTGCAATGTGGAGCAAGCCCTGGAAGGGCTTATGTATTGGCACGCCATAACCCGGAAAAATAAAAACATCCGCATCGTTTGGCAGGCAGATGACATCCGCAAAACAAGGAAGGAGAAAAAAGCCTCGCTACTGCTGGTTTCTCAATGCGGGATGTTCATGGGTAACAGTCTTCACCGGTTGGAGGCTTTCTACCGTTTGGGATTGCGTATGTTGATCCCCGCCTACAGCCTGGCCAACCAATTGAGCGGCGGCTGCCTGGATAAAACCGACTCCGGATTGACCGCCCTGGGCGATGTGTTCGTGCAGGAATGCAACCGCATCGGCCTGTTGCTGGATTGCTCCCATATTGCCAGAAAAGCCAGTCTGGACATTATGGAAAAGAGTGCTGATCCAGTAGTGTTCAGCCACTCCAATGCCAAAAAACTATCGGACAGTCCCAGAAATATCAGTGACCAACAGATTAAATTGTGCGCCGCCGGGGGGGGCATTATCGGCCTCACCCCCTGGGGGCCCATGACCTTGAAAACCGGTCAAAAAAAGCGGCCCACTCTTGACGATTTTATTGACCACGTCGACCACGTGGCCCAGTTGACCGGTACCATCAATTGTATAGGGATTGGCACGGACCTCAGCATCGGCACCTACCCGGATCATGAACAGGATATATGGGGCGAGCCCGCATACAAAGATGTAACCGGACCTTACAACCGCTATATAACGGGAAATATCCGTTCCCCCCTGCGCATGTCCAAAGGTTTTGATAATTACAGTGGCGTGTTCAACCTGATTAAAAAATTAAAACAAAGAAATTACACCGATGTCCAGATTGGTAAAATCCTGGGTGAAAATTACTTGCGAGTGTTCAAACAGGTCTGGAAATAACCTACTAACATTAAACCAATGTCATGAAGGTAGTTGTACTCGCACCAATTGTTTAAGGTCAGCCATAGACTCACAGGCATTTATCTTATCTGCACCGATCAATAACTGAGGGATTTTGTCCTCTAAGATAAAAATCGCCGGTAAAGGGATATCATCCATCCCATATTGTTCCCTTAATTGATCTTTATGTAAAAACTCGGATTTTATCGGGAGTTTTTCAATAAATGCCTTCCATTCACTTTTCATACCCAGGTTGGAATAGGTGATGGCACACAGGTTGCAGGAATAGGTCTTGGGAGAGAAAATCTTGTGGGCCGCATCAGCCAAGGTGTTAAATATCCCTGAGTCGGCGTTATAAACAAAGATCAGTTTTTTATTCATTTTCTAGATCTCAATAATACAGAATAATTATGAATTATATCCCATATAAATAACCTTGTCCAAAAGTAAAATTAGGGAAGACGCAATGGAGGCTGTCTCAAAACTCATTATTTTCCGAAATTAATCTCATGCAGGGGTTTGATTAATCAAAGCCCTGCAACGAATTATGATAATATATAGGCCTTTTATATTTTTTATCCATTGTAGTGGGGATTGAAGAATTATCCACATTTTTTGTATTTCAAAGGTTTTGAGACAGCCTCCAATGCATCCACCTTTTTTTATTGATGCGCAAGCTTGTTATGAAACGAGTCAACAGGTTACAATAGGGTATGGCTGAAAAAGGGAAAACCATTGTCATTGCTGAAAAACCGAGTGTGGCTGCCGATTATGCCCGGGTGCTGGGCTGCCGGAATAAAAAAAAGGGATACTACGACGGAGGAAGATACCTGGTCACCTGGGCATTGGGACACCTGGTAGAGCTGGCCCAGCCCCATGAATATGATCCTTCTCATAAGGAGTGGCGGCTGGAGAAACTGCCGATCCTCCCCGATGATATGCGGCTGACTGTTATCCGTTCATCTTCATTTCAATTCAGGACCATCAGTACATTACTAAAACGGTCGGATGTGGCGGAACTCATTGTGGCCACCGATGCTGGCCGGGAGGGTGAGTTGGTAGCCCGCTGGATTATGCTCTTATGCGGATGGGAAAAGGGATGTAAACGGTTGTGGATTTCTTCACAAACAGACACGGCCATTCGGGCCGGTTTTGCCAGTTTAAAACCGGGCCGGGACTATGATCTTCTCTTTCAAGCTGCCGTATGCCGGGCTGAAGCCGATTGGCTTGTTGGCATTAATATCAGCCGGGCGCTGACCTGCAAGCATGATTTTTCATTATCAGCAGGCAGGGTACAGACACCAACACTCTCCTTAATCGTCAATCGCGAGAAGGAAATCAAGAAATTTCAACCCCGGACTTATTGGACAATCAATGTCAATTTCCCGGGATTTACCGCCTATTGGCAGGGCAAACAGGGCAACCGGATATTTAATCAACAGGAGGCTGAATCTTTGGTTAAAAAATTATCAGGGCAAACCGGATTGGTAAAGGACATCAAAATGACCATGAAGAATGAGCCTCCGCCCCTGGCTTATAATCTGGCTGAGTTACAGCGGGATGCCAACCGCTTCTTTTCTTATCCCGCCCAAAAGACCCTGCATGTTTTACAGGGACTCTATGAAAAACATAAGGTGGTCACCTACCCTCGCACCGATTCACGTCACATTACCTCTGACATGGTTCCCACCCTGCCCATACGCCTAAAAGCCATGACCGCCGCACCCTACCAGGCCCTGGCGGCAACTCTTTTAGGGAGGCCCCTTAATCCAGGGAAGCGCCTTGTTGATAATGGCAAGGTAAGTGACCACCATGCCATTATTCCCACGGAACAACCTATAAATGCCTCCGTCCTCTCAAATGAGGAGAAAACCATTTATGACCTGGTGGCCCAGCGATTTTTAGCCCTCCTTTATCCTCCCTGCCGGGTAGAGGAGAGACAAATTGAAGTGGAGGTTGCCGGAAACGCATTCCTGGCCAGGGACCGTCAAATCAAAGAACCGGGATGGCGGGCAGTTATTACAAAAAGGGATGATTCAGACAAAAAAGACATTGAGATATCGTCAACAAAAATCAACTCCATGCCGGCAAAAGGCCAAAAGGTGGCTGTTCAGGACGTGACTCAAAAAAGCGGAAAAACGCTTCCTCCCCCGCCCTATACTGAAGCGACACTATTATCAGCCATGGAGCACGCCGGAAAATTTATTGATGATCACGAGTTGCAGCAGTCGATAAAAAGTGGCGGCCTGGGAACCCCGGCCACACGGGCGGAAATTATTGAAAAAATTATCCGCAACCGTTATGTGGAAAGGCGCGGCCGTGAGCTGATTCCAACCGATACCGGACGCCAATTGGTCAATCTAGTGCCTGAAGAATTGCGTTCACCGGAATTAACCGCTATTTGGGAAAAAAGGCTGACCAATATATCCTCCGGAAAAGATAAAAGATCGGTGTTTATGAAAGATATCCGCATTCATGCCAGAAAACTGGTGGATATGGTAAAGACTGCAGACACCAGTTTTAAGATTGAAAAGATCACCCGCACCCCCTGCCCCATGTGCGGCAAACCAACACAAAAAATTAAGGGGAGCTTG
>CBFDCH010000046.1:0-9271 GCA_965603235.1 uncultured bacterium
ATTTACATTTCCGCCGGTGCCTTCTGGGGTATTGGCAGGGAACCTGAAATCGTCCACAGCCGGTCTGAAACGCCGGCCTATCTTTTCCATTCCGAATTCGGCGCCTACCCCCGAACCCTTTTTACCTCCTTCCGCATCTATTTTTAAAAAAATTCGGTTTCGCCAGACCATCCCGGGGGCCTCAGACCAGATTATCTTGACTATTGGCGGCTTTTTGCCTAAAATAAAATTATGATGAGAGCGAACCGATTTTTTTTCATCATCATCACATTTTTAATAATTCTCCCCCTTGGCGCTAATCAAAAAATCCGTAAATATCTGCAGGCTGGTGATTTTTGGTACCCAGGCTCAAAGCCCCGGCTGGAAGGTATGCTCAATCAATTGTTCCAACAAACCCGAAAACTGCCGATAGAGGGCAGGATCAGAGGGCTTGTGGCGCCCCATGCCGGGTATACTATCTCAGGATTGTGCGCAGCCAGGGGATTTAAACAGCTGCAGGGAATTGAAGGTATAAACAGAGTTTTTATTCTTGGTGTGGCGCATCGCGGCCGTTTTTACGGAGCCTGTGTCTCTGATTTTACCCATAATGCCACCCCCCTCGGCAATATGGTTGTGGATACCAGAATCACTCAAAGTCTTTCAAAGGAGCCGTTTTTCCAAACCAATAACCGCGTCATGCAGCATGAACATTCGATTGAAAATCAACTGCCTTTCCTGCAGTGGATTTTCAAAGGAAAATCAATTCAGATTATCCCTGTTCTTTTTGGCGCCCTGCAGCCGCAGGATATAAATTCAGTTGTCCGAACTTTAAGAAAGTACATCGATCACCGCACACTGGTGATTGCCAGTACTGACTTTACCCATTATGGCAGGGCCTACGGATATGTCCCTTTTTCCCAGGATATTAAAAATAAATTGTCACGCCTGGATAAGGGTATGATCCGCCCGATTTTGAATATGGATTTAAAAAAGTGCCAGAAATACAAGGAAAAAACCGGAATTACCATGTGCGGTTTTACCCCTGTATCTGTATTAATGGCCCTTTTTCCCCGGGATAACCATAAGGGCAAGCTCATTGATTATTACAAGTCAGCAGACATAAATGGCGATTATTCGTTCAGTGTAAGCTATGCGGCCATTGCTTTTTATAAAATGGAGAAAACAAGGCCCCCCAAAAAGCCAGAGGGAATATCCAGAAAAGATAAGGGAAAACTCCTTGCCCTGGCCAGACGTTCAATAAAGTATTATTTACAGAATAATGAATATTGGCCAGGCATCAATAACCAAAAAAACCTGGCTCCAATTCTGAAGCAAAAAGCCGGTGTTTTTGTGACCCTTAAAATTGCCGACCGCCTCCGTGGTTGCATTGGCTCAATTGTTGGTGTGGATCCTTTATACCAGGGAGTCATAAAAAACGCGGTAAATGCAGCTGTTAAGGATCCCCGTTTTTCTCCATTGGGGCCGGCTGAACTTTCACAAGTGCATATAGAAATTTCTGTTATGAGTCCGTTACAGCGTATAAAAAATTACAAACGGATCCGCCTGGGCACTGATGGTGTGATTATTAAAAAGGATTACTGTCAGGCTGTGTTTTTGCCACAAGTAGCTTCCGAAACAGGCTGGAATCTGGATCAGTTCCTCTCCGCCCTGTGCCGCAAGGCAGGCCTGCACCTGGATGATTATCGAAAAGGTGGCATGGAATTTTATATTTTCCAGGCCCAGGTATTTGGCGAAAGCCATTGAGCCATGACCATCAGCCGAAGAGACTTTGCTAAAAGAATAATAGGCTTCGCTTCCGGGATTGGCTTCTGGAATAAGCGATTGTCCGGCGGGACCGGGAAAAATAGCATCGTTTGTGTTGCCAGATCCTCCCGGCTTAAACGGGAAGATCACGATGTGAATCGGATAATTGCCCGCCAATATATCAACCAGGCTCTGCAAAAAATTACCGAGCTCACTGAGGATACCGCGGCCTGGAGAAGTTTGTTCAGTCCTGGCGACCGAATTGGCATAAAACTTAGTTGTTTGCCTGGCAAACCCCTCTCATCCAGCAAAGGAGTGGTGATGGCAATTGTGGAGAACCTGCTGGA
Source organism: uncultured bacterium (assembly GCA_965603235.1). Lineage (GTDB taxonomy): Bacteria > Acidobacteriota > Aminicenantia > UBA2199 > UBA2199 > CBFDCH01. The sequence continues at coordinate 2,091 of CBFDCH010000046.1, forward strand.
GGCAGGCCTGAAGGGAAAAAATATCTACATTTGGGAAAGAACTGCCAGGGAATTAAAGGAGGCTGGTTTTCCGGTGGGTCGTGGTAAGGTGAACATTCTGGGAACCGATAATTTTCCAGCTGGTGGTTACTCTCAAAGCTTGGAGATGTCGGGGAGTGTGGGCACCTGTTTCAGCCAAATCATGAATGAGGTGGATGCCTTAATCAATGTACCGGTATTAAAGGACCATGATATTGCCGGAGTATCTATCGGCTTGAAAAATTTTTACGGCGCCATCTACAACCCAAATAAGTTTCACGACCAGAACTGCGATCCTTATGTGGCGGATCTGTGCAATCATCCGTTAATTCGAAAAAAACTGCGACTCACCATATGTGATGCCAGCCGGATTCAGGTGCACAACGGCCCCGCCTTTTTCCCCCGCTGGGTTCAGGAGTACGGGGGTTTGCTGCTAAGCCGGGATTCGGTTGCTCTGGACATGGTTGGTTGGAATATTATTGAAAAAATCCGCAAAAAGATGGGATTAAAATCTCTGGCTGCCGAGGGGCGGGAACCCAAATATATTAAAACGGCCGGACGTTTAAATCTGGGTTGTGCCAGCATGGCTCAGATTAAGGTGATTTCTATATAAAAAGAAGGATCAATTAAAAAAATGGACCGTAGGGGTTTTTTTCAAACAGCACTGGCCACCGGTGCCTGCCTGCTCACATCCATCCCTGTTGGAGCTGAAGAAAAGGGTGTCCATCCGGCCAAATATTTCGAAAAACTTGGCGATAAGAAACTGAAATGCAAACTGTGCCCCCATGAATGCCGCGTGGCTGACAGGGAGCGGGGTACCTGTGGGGTACGGGAGAATCGCAATGGGGAATATTTCACCCTGGTCTATGGCAATCCCTGCTCTGCTCATATCGATCCAATCGAAAAAAAACCGATGTACCATTACTATCCGGATACAAAATCTTTTTCCATTGCTACTGCCGGCTGTAATTTTGTCTGCCGTTTTTGCCAGAACTGGGAAATTTCCCAGAAGCGGCCTGAACAGGTGAAATCTGTGGATGCCTCTCCGCGCCAGGTTATTGATATCGCCAAAAAATACCAATGCCGGACCGTGGCCCATACCTATACTGAGCCGGTCGTTTTCTATGAATATATGCTCGATTGCGCCATTGCCGGTTCCAGGCGCAATGTACCCAACGTCATGATTTCCAATGGCTATATCCAGAAAAAACCGCTGCGGGAGCTGTGCCGGCATATTGGTGCTGTAAAAATTGATTTAAAGGCATTCACTGATAAGTTTTACCGGGATATGTGTAAGGGAACTTTAAAACCGGTACTGGATACACTGACACTGCTTAGAGAGGAGAAGGTTTGGTTTGAAATTGTGGTGCTTTTGATTCCAACCCTTAATGATTCCAGCGCTGAATTACGAGAGATGTGCCAGTGGATTGCCGCTGAATTGGGGGTTGATGTGCCGGTCCATTTTTCCCGTTATTATCCCACGTTTATGCTGAAAAATATTCCCCCCACTCCTCCAAAAACACTGCACCGGGCCAGGTCAATCGCCAGAGAAAAGGGATTAAAATTTGTTTATGTTGGCAATATTCTTTCCGATGCCAGTCACACCTATTGCCCATCCTGCAACAAGATTCTGATTGAACGGCACGGTTTCACTGTTACAATCAGAGGCCTGGAAAAAAACAAATGTAAATTCTGTGACACCATCATTCCAGGTCAATTTTAATAATCAATCCGAGTCCTTAATTCAATAAAAACAGTCTCATGACAAATCCTGCTGATTCTACGATTTCAGGGATTCAGCTTGGGCAGTTCTATGGCTTAAAAATGATTAATTTTGTGATTTTTACTCTTCTGGATGTATATATATAATAGGTGGAATGAGATCCATGGATTTTAAATACACCGTTTACAAGAAACAGGGTTATGTTCAGGTGAAGCTGTCAGGAAAATATGACCTTGAAAAATTCAAGATTTCCTACCACAAGTTGATCGAAGAGATGGCTCAATCTGATATCAATTCAATCCTGTGGGATGCCCGCAAGCTGGATGTGAGCGCTGTGAGCCAGGAGTTGATCAGGTCTATTATCGCCCATGTTAACAGAGAGGCAAAGGGCAGGCATGGGGGCAGGGCTGCCTGGGTGGCCCAGGATGAATTGGGCTACGGCATGGGTAGAATGTTTGAATCGATCTCTGACTATAATATCGACATTAAGGTTCAGGTCTTTCGTAATATACGGGAAGCCGAATTGTGGCTTGTTGGCGAAGACTGAGGAATTATCTCCTCATTCAGCCTTCTCCTTACCCTTCAATTCAATCCAGGCGGTTTCAACATTCCCCTGGTGCATCATTTCATAGAGCCAGTGGTTTTTATACCGCTCCATTTTAATTTCCTTTCTGGCAGTTTTTAGATCTAGGCCCTTCTTTTGAGCAGCATTTACCCGGTTCAGCAATTGTGTCAAATATTGCCTCTGGTCATTTATAACCTCAATCCCTGTATACGCACCGTGCCCCGGAACCAGTGTTGTACCGGTATTAGCGATTTTTCCAAGTTGATCCAGAATGGAGACCATGTTGATGATATTGCCTCCATGGATCCGGTGAATCACCGGTATAGTGTTTTGGCCCAAAACCAGATCACCGGTAACCAGGATCTTCTCCCCCGGGAAGTGAACGGCCATATCGGCATCCGTATGGCCGGGCCCAAAATGGAGGAGCCTGATCTCGGTTTTACCGCATAGGATGGTTCTGCTCTCCTTGACGAATAGGGTGGGAGGGGTAAACTTGAATCCATCAAATCCCTCCAGCATATTGGTGTACCAGCTGATGTATGCCTCTCTTTTGCTGGTACTGACCGGATCATTTCCTGGGACAATGGTGCTCATTGAATTGATCATATTGTGAAAGTCTTTAATGTTAGATTTTTTGTTAAATATTTGGAACTCGTAATGCTTCCGGCAATTGATGTGACCGATAATGGTGGCATCAACAAAGAGCTGGTTGCCGGCGTAATGGTCGATGTCAAAGTGGGTGTTAATCACATATTTAACCGGTTTATTGTTAAACTTTCTGAGCAATTTCATTGCTCTGCGGGTGGCAGCCGCCGTAGTGAGGGTGTCCACTACCACCAGTCCGATTGAGGTCTCAACTACAGTCATGTGTTCATTAAAATAATTGCCGGTAATCAACCAGGCATTTTTTGTCACCTGTTTGATGTTTGGCTGCAGTGTCTCCTGCTTTCCCATCACCGGTAAAATCAACCCAATTATTAAAACCCAAAATATACTTTTTTTGATCATAGTGTTCTCCGAAAATCCAACTAGATCAATTATACACCAAAAAAGGGGACAGGCAACAAAAACCGGACAGGTGGATTAAGTTTTTGCAGCTAATCATTCAAGGTAGGATTTTTAGAGTTACTAATTTACAGACCATTTGATTCGTAATCAAAAGGTCGTCAGATCCCCATCGGGGATCAATTGACGATTGGGGACTCGATCCTAGGGAGCGTCTTCCTTAACCGGTTCGAATCCGCCCATCGGCTTATCAGGGTAGCTAAAAAAGCCACGCAACCCTTTATGATTAGATGAAATATAAAGTTGAATCTTTTACTTAGTTGTATTATATTATTTATACAGACTGAAGTTCATATTTTGGTATTAGAGGAAAGGAGATGGTCTCAAAAAACATCATTAAACGGAGTCTGTGGTTTTTTTTAATTATTACACTAATAGTTCCGATTAAACTCGGGGCTTTAAAGTTATCATTCAAATTATCATATGGAATCTCCTACTCGGCAGTTGGGGATACAAACAACTATTTACAATCATTCTTTATATCGAATTCTTTAAGTAAACCCTTTAATTATCTCCACTTTGGAGGTGATTTGTCTGGAGAGATATATTTACAGCTCAAACCGAGGATCAATATTTTTGTGGGATCAGGAATAATCTCAGCGTCTTTAAAAAATTCTCAGAGTAATAGATATAAAATGGTTTATTCTTTTGACAATAGTATTAAGGCAATACCTTTAATCCTGGGGATCAGGTATGATCTAACCTCAGACCGGTCAAAAACGTCTTTGCCGTCAAAATTAATTGTATATTTAAAAGCGGGTGTGGGTTATTATTTTACCACCTGGGATATGACCAGCGATTATTCTTTCTATTACTACCGGACAAAAAAAGTACAGACAGCAAATGCCAATAATTTTGGCGCAAACGGCTCAATAGGTGTGGAGATCAAACTTTCCAAAATGTTCTCACTTATATTTGAAGCTGCCGGCCGCTACCTTAAGGTGGATAATTACCAGGGAGAATACAGGTATTCAAGATCCTATTATGATTATCCCGACCTGCCAATAAAAGACACACTCTATTATTACGAATATTATAATAATCAAGATAATTTATGGTTGACAGAGCTCAAAATACTTGGAAAACCTGTGGGTAATGGTGTAAGAAACGTAAGGCCAGCAGCGGTTGATTTTTCGGGTTTTTCTATTTGTTTCGGATTTAAAATAAATCTTTGAGGTGTAATGTGAGAAAATTCAAAAAATATAATCTATGTTATTTGATTTGTTTTACAGTACTAATCAGTATAATGATTGGCTGTAAAACAGATAACAATGATGGTTTTCAGGTAACTGTGAAGCCTGAATGGGCAGAATGGATTAAAAATAATCATCAGGAAATCACCAATCTTGAAGCGGATAATTCGGATTTTTCTGATCTCATGTTTTTAAAACCCCTGCTGGAGGGAAAGCGCTTGGTGCAGTTTGGTGAGAACAGCCATGGCGTGTCAGAATTTAACAAGGCAAAAGTACGATTGATCAAGTTCTTGCATGAAATCATGGAATATGATGTTATTGCTTTTGAGAGCTCTGTCTTTGAATGCAATATTGCTCAACAAAATATAGACCAGCTATCAGAGATAGAGTTGATGGGCCGGTCAATTTTTGCCGTATGGCATTGTGAAGAGGCTTTGAAATTGTTTGAATATATCAAAGAGACCCAATCCACCAATCATCCTTTAATGCTGGCTGGTTTTGACGTCCAGGTCACTTCCTTGGCAGGAGCCTACCAAAGACCTGAGGTTTTTTCCAATGTCGTTTCTGTGATTGATAAGCAATATGCCGAGGAAATTTTACAGAAAGACAGAGAATTTCTAGATAATAGATATCTGAATGCCTGGCTGGTTACAAATGCTGATTCCTTTAAGACATTCTATAAAGACCTTTGCCAATGGTTTGATCATCATATGCAGGCTTTGATAAACCATTACTCCGAATCACCTCTTCTTCCCAAAATATTGAGACAGACAGCCTGGTCAATGGGACCCTACATCGCCTGCCTGCAAGAACAGAACGATCTTACAGAAGTGTATAACATCCGTGACCTGGGAATGGCTTCAAACGTGGATGTATTGCTCAATGATTTTTACAAAGGGAAAAAGATTATGGTCTGGGCTCACAATGGACATATTCAAAATCATGGTTCCGCTATACAGGGAGGTGGGCCCATCGCACCTGCCAAGAATATGGGATATTGGCTTTCCCGATGGTTCTCCCAGGACATTTACACAATTGGTCTTTTTATGTATGAGGGACAGGCAGCCAGCGCCATGAGACTGGTGCACAATCTCCCTGAGTATCAATCCAACAGCTTGGAAGCCATTTTGGCCCAAACCAACAACGAGTACTGTTTTATAAATCTTCTCAACAGAACGCAAATCCCGGGTAATTCCTGGATGTTTGAGTATATTGTCTCCACAGAGTGGGAGGATGCAGCTCAAAGAATGGACGAGACCATGATCCCCAAAGATCAATTCAACGGTATACTTTTTATCAGAAATGTTCATCCTCCTGATTATCTCACCTACATTGGATTAAGAGATTCCTCTTATTAGGGAGACCTGAGTCGTTCCATAGAACCGGGCCAGCGCCCAATTATTGGGTATTAAATCTTCTACAAATATAGTCCCAAAATGGTCCCAACTGGGGTTTTGAGGAATTTGTTGTTTTCGGAAAGCCTTTATTGATGGGGGTTTCCAAGGTTGGTTTTGAGATGCACGTTTGATTCGTAATCAAAAGGTCGTCAGATCCCCATCGGGGATCAATTGAAGATTGGGGACGCGACCCTAGGGAGCGTCTTCCTTAACCGGTTCGAATCCGCCCATCGGCTTACTAAAACCTCCCTCAAGCCCTGATCATCAAACCATTTCCAGGATTTCATCCTTCAAATCCCAAATGCCGTTTATTGCCGTATATTACCGGTATTTAAGAGCGTTTTGATTATATGGTCCCAAAATTATCTTTAGAATTTTTCCTGAAACATCAAATACAGATTTGACCCCCCCCTGAAAGAATTTCAATTCTGAGGGGATCAAATGGCGATTGGTGACACGACCCAAGGGATGGGGTTGTGATTGTTGCTTTGTTACCCTCTGTAATTCAGTGTTTAGAGGATTCTCCTTGTGAAAGGGAACTTCTTGATGAGATAGCTGAGTGCGAAGCATAGGGGGATACCGACCAGGGTTACCAGTGCAAACTTGATAAAAGGCGTCATGACTAAAGAGACTATGCTGAACTGAAGGCCGACAACTACCAATAAATGAATGATGTAAACTGTATAAGCAGAGTCTGAAAGAGCAGACATAAACTTTCTTTGTTTGTTAAACAGCTCACGAAACAAGATCACTAATCCCACACACATGCCTATACATATGAAGGCTTCCCATGTGCTCCAGACCAATGAACGCCAGTTAAAGCCTCCGGTCTCAGTAATTCGGGGCAGAAGTTTCCATCCCCAGTAGCTGTAAGCATAACGGGCTGCTGAGGCAGTCAAGCCGATTCCCAGCCATATTTTACCTGTCTTTGTGGGCATTCTACGGAACCAGTCTCGACGAAAAGCAACAATCCCCAATACAAACATGCTGAGGTACTGAGGTAGATGAGCGATCTCAGAAGGAATAACGAATAGTAGTTTCTCCCAGCGATCGATCGGATACCAGATGCGCACTACCGCTGTGACCAAGGCCAAGGCGATCGTAAAGGTAAGAATCGCTTTATTCCCCGGGGCAGGTCTGTTGAAAGTAGATGTGATTGTCCTTCGCTTCATGATTAAGCGCCAGAGAGTATAGCCTATGGCATACGCAAGCAGATGAGC
>CBFDCH010000047.1:0-9271 GCA_965603235.1 uncultured bacterium
CTTTTTTCCCTTTCTGCAGCAATTGTTTTTTTAGGAGATCCACATCCAGTCGTTCCGCCGGCGGAATCTTCTCCTTTTCAAAAACCTCCATCAATACCAGACAATCGGCTGCTGAAAAACTATCAATCAGCCTCTCCTGAAAAATCCGCCGCCTTAAGCTCCAGCTGCGGGGTTCAAAAAAACATGTCAATTCCCGATCCGGATACCGTTTTTTCAAGCTGGACAACACTCCGGAAATTGAGGTGGGATGGTGGGCGAAATCCTCAAAAATCAGGGAATTTTCCACCCGATTCAACAGCTTCAAACGGCGCTCCACACCTTTAAAAGTTTCAACCGCCTGCCTGATAGTGGCTGCCGGAATGACAAGCTCCAGGCCCAGGATAATTCCAGCCGTCAGATTCCACACATCAAATTCCCCCAACTGAGAGGTGGTAAAGGCAAGGTCCCCCTTCTTGGATTCCAGGGTAAAGGAATACTGTTCCTTATCAGATTGGATGTTTTTAATTAAATAATCAGCGGATGTGGTTCCATAGGTCAGCACAGGTGAAAAGGATTTGGCCGCTGCCTGAACTCCCATTGAAAAATCACAATTGACAATGATCCTCCCCTCTCCAGGTACTTGATTGACCAGGTTCTGAAAGCTTTTCAGATACAATTCCTCGGTTGGAAAAAAATCAATATGGTCATACTCCAGAGAGGAGAGAATAAGATAATGGGGGTGGTATTTTAAGAATTTTGATGACCGGTCGAAGAATGAGGTTTCGTATTCGTCCCCCTCCACCACAAAAAATTTCCCCTCCCCCACAGCATGGTTGCTGTTAAAATTCACAGGCTTTCCCCCAATAAAAAAACCGGGAGCCAGGCCTGCCACATGAAGCAGGTGGGCGACAAAGGAAGAGATGGTTGTTTTGCCGTGTGTGCCGGCAACAACTATGGGACACCGCTGGGCTAAAAAATATTTATATAATGCTCCAGCCATTGATTCAAAGGGGATGCCCCGGTTTAAAATAAACTCCAGCTCCGGATTGCCCCTTGAAATCACATTTCCGACAATACACAGATCAACATCATCCGGAATATTGCCGGGGCTATAGGACAAAAAAGTCTTTATACCCATTTGTTCAAGCAGCTGGTCTACTGGGGGATAAATATTGAGATCCGATCCCAGGACCTGGTGGCCTGATTGCTTAAAGAGACCTGCCAGCGCACTCATCCCGGTACCCGCGATGCCGCTCAGGTACACTTTCATACCTGAACCCCCTTTTCCCGGATAATGATCCCGTCATTCTTACGGGTATTAATCTCAATGGGAATGCCAAGGGGAAGGGTGTGGATGGCTGAGCCATGCCCGAAAGGCAGATCGTAAAGGACCGGATAGTCAGCCTCTATGAAATAATTTTTTATACGCAGCAAAAATTCATTTTTTTCAGCATCTGTTATAAAACAGCCCGGGAATTGCCCCAGCAATATGCCGGCAACCTCTTTGAAAATCCCATTTTCAGCCAATTGCCAAAGCATCCTGTCGAGCCGGTAGGGTCTTTCATTGATATCTTCAAGCAGTACAATTTTTCCATGCAAATCAGGAAAAAACGGCGTGCCGATTAAGGAGACCAGGTTGCTCAGGCAGCCGCCACTCACCACTGCCTGACACTGGCCATTGAGCAACACCTGCCCCGGTACCCGGACTTCCGTGTAGTCCCCGCTCAATATCTGCTGCAGATTCTTGAAATCAACCCTGCTCTCAGCCAGCGAGGCAAAGGCCATGGGGCCGTAGAAAACCACCATTTTAAAATGATCCATTAAATACCACAATATGTAGCTGACATCTGAGGAGCCGATAACTATTTTAGGGCTTTGAACGGACAACTGAGACAGATACGGAAGTATATGGTTCGAACCATAACCACCTCGCGCCGCCCACAGAGCTTTGACCTTGTTATTATTGAAGAGCGATTGCATATCCGCCATATTTTCCTGGGCAGACTTGGCCACAAATCCTGAGCAGGAGAGTATGTTGTCAACCTCAAGAGAACGGTATCCCAGTTTTTTTAGCCTGTTAAGCCCCTTACGGCGGTGGATTTCCTGAACGGGTGAAGCCGGAACAAATAAGCCGATTGTGTCGCCTGCTTGTAGCGCATATCCCTTTTTCATCACCTATCCTTTCTCCAGGCAGTCGGGTAAAAACAGGGTGACAGTTGTGCCCTTTGTTTTTTGTGAAATGAAGTCAATATTACCCTTGTGCAGATCAATGATCCGCTTGACAATAAACAAGCCCAGGCCGGTACCGGATTCCTTGCGTGAATAGTCCTCTTTAAAAATTAAATCCAATTCTTTTTTACTCAGCCCCATGCCGTTATCAGTTATGGCCATCATCACTCCCTGCCCTTCAGTACTAATATTAATTAAAATTTCCCCGTTTCGGTCACCAATTGCCTCAAGCGAGTTTATCAACAGATTTTTTATTACCTGTTTTATTTTTATCCGGTCCAAACGAACCGCCAGGTGATCCGCATCACATACCATTTTGAATCCGATATTGGCGTAGAGTTGCTCAAAGTTAAAAATCTCTCCCCGGGCGAGTTTGACCAGGTCAAATACCTCCACATTTATTTCATCCAGCCGGGAAAGATCCAGAAATCCAAGAGAGACCTTACGCAAATGCTCGGTTTCATCAACAATATAATTTATCGATTGTTTGATTATATTTTCATAATCATCGCCCTTGTCATTAATGGATCGAAGTATTTGTTCAGCGGACAGCTTAATGGGTGTTAGCGGATTCTTTACCTCATGCGCCACCCGTCGCCCCAATTTAACCAGAGTTTTAATCCGCGAAATTTCAGCATCCTTTTTACGCTGTTCCCTGATCCCCTCAACCATTTCGTTGAAACCCAGGAAAAGACTCTTTAACTCCGTTTCAGCCGGAATATTCTTCAACTTGTTTAATTTTCCCTTCTCCACAGCCGCCATACCCAGATTCAAGGCAAAAATAGGCGCCAGGATTTTGTTTCTGAAGAAAAAGGCCAGGGAAAGCCCAATCATTGTGAGAATAAAGAAAAGCGTGAAGATAAAATCTGAGTATGAACCTTTTATTGAAAGATTGTCAGGTGCCTGAATCGAATAGTCAATACTAAAAATATAATCATCAGTTTTAAAATAGAGGTAAAATCCTTCTCCTGCCCGGTTTAATACAAACTCCTGGTTGTTCGTGTTGAGTTGAGACAGAATGTCAGAATGGATGTGAGTGGGCACCTGGGAGTTTATAACTTTTATAAAATTCGAAGTCGCCTGCCACTCACCATTTTTAAAAACGCTGACATCGGTATCATAAATCTTGGAGAGAAGGAAAATAAGGTTTTGGTCAATTTCACTCTTGTTTTGTAACAGGTTTAAAATATAGTTCTGAGCCGATCTTCCCCTTTCATAGATAAACTTCCTTAAACGTCTCTGGGTAGAATCAGCGGTGAAATTCAGTGAAAATATCGAAAAAATGATGGCTGTAAAGAGGGATACAATAATCAAAAGGGAGAAAACCCTCATGGAGTAGGAATAATAAACCGATTTCCACTCCATTTTCGGTAACTTGTTAAAATTTATAACCAGCAAAAGAAAAACAAAAAAGAGAAATATTTTAATGATCTCCGAAAAATTTTTAACCAGGGTATTTTCGGGGTAAAAAATAACTGTTGACCGGTTTTTCTGTTTAAAAATGTATCCCTTAAAGCTCAGGCCCATGTACTGAAATCGGATCCAACGATTGGCATTCTGAAACATTCTGGAAAGGTTTTTAATGGTGATATTGGCCGGATTCTCTACAATCTGGTTCTCCTCATTCAGTTTTATATAACTGATATCCATGCCCTCGATTTTATTATTTATGGTGAAGATATTTATTTCATCCTTATATCTTAAAATCAACTCAGGTGTATTCTGAACCTGAATGACAATTTGGCCCAGGTTATTGGATTTTTCAAACACATCGATGGATGCCAGGGCAAGGGAAACCTTTTTGCCATGAAAATCGGCGGTAGCATCGCCATATGACCAAAAAGGAAAAATATTTCTGCTCTCCACATTCAGGTATGGAATCTGATATGAGAATTGTTTCAATACCTCACCGGTTTTGGAGATGACATATATTCCTGAGGCAATATTTTCCCGGGCTGCCAGGCTGCTGTGCCAGATATCTCTCAACTCGGCGTTGGATGCGTTCTGAAAAAACTCATGGATATATTTATAATTGGAATTAATTACCTTAATAATTTCATCGGCGATAAATTTTGCATAATTATCCTGGTTTAAGAATACCCGCTGTAAATATTCTTCGATAAAAGCATCTTTCTCCATCCGGGCCTGGTTGGAAAGGAACGAAAAAATCGACACGGAAAAAATAAAAGTGATTAAAATACTCAGCAGAAAACCCCTTCTAAAATAAGTAAACATCCAGAAAATTAAGGAGAAAAGAAAAAATGGCAGAAAATTGAGTTCCAGCAGGGATATGGCAACCCAGGTTAGAGCAAATTGAAGGATAAGGCCGGCAAAAACAAAACCCCTATGTCTGGGAAGGGTGATATGTTTTAAGGAGAGAAGGGGTATCAGGTGCAACAGCAATAGAACCAGTAACAAGAGAAGATAGTCAAAGCTGAGAGAGGATTCAGTGAATTGAAAATCTGCAGCGGCCAGGATTCGTATACACAAATAGACATTACTCAATACCAGCATGTGGAAGATTAACAGGGAGAGCCAGGATATTGTCAACCGCTTAAACAGAAAATAAAACAATCCTGCAGCAACAAGCAGGAGGATCAAAATCTCATAAAGCACATGAAAATGAAACCCCAATATATTTATAAATAGATTTTTCCCGGCTGTTAAATTGGCAAGCAGATAGAGGGCAAAGCCCACACCTCCCCAGAGGAATCGAAAGGGCCACTTCAGAGAGGAACGATCTTTATAAATTAAAACAATACCGATTAATAACAAAATCATCAAGGCAATAACCATGACATAGAATTTTTGGCGTCTCGAAAACGCTTGAAAATCTGATCGGGAAAATTTAATATGCAGCACCAGTTGATTGTTTGAGAAGTTCAAAAGTTGTTTGTAAAAAAAGGTGCTTTTAATCTCATCATACTGGTAATCATTCTTAATAAAATCCATCGAAGTATCAATAAATTTCAATTCCGATGTATACAATGATCTTTGCCAGGGCCGGAGGATAAAATTATCTTCTATATCCAGGAAATAGCAGACGTAGAAGATACCTTCCCCCAATTGTTTCATGAAATAAACCGCGTTTCCCTTTTTTAAAAAGATCCATTGATCAGCCTGCAAAGGAACAAATTTAAAATGGTATATTTCACCAAAATAGCGGGCGATCTTATGCTCTCTAACCAGGATCAATGATTCCTTCTGTCTTAGCTCAGAGTCAAGCAGGGTTTTACCTTCATAGCTTGAATAGAGCGAGTCAGCCCTATCGTTGAATGTCTCAATCTTAGTGTTCAAAGCAGTTTCCTGCTCTTTGATGCGGGTTAAAACAAATTGGTTGACATCGCCGATATCCTTAGCCTGCAGAGCAAGGAAATAGAATCCACTGACAACCAGAATGATAATTCCGGCAGCTATCGGGATTAGATATTTATACCTCTTAAATAATAGAGTTTCCATGCTTTTGCCTTATAACCCCTTCTAATATCGGTTTCCATTTTCTCCTCAGTGCCAATTCTTTCGACCCGGACCACTGCCCCCACCTTTCCGACAATCCGGTACCGGCCTTGATTGTTACTGACAAGACCCCCGGTCACATCAAATTCACCACCAATAACCCAGCCGGGATCACGGACAAAAACAATCCTGTTATTTTTGCCATCAAATTCAAATATCTCCACTTCATCCCGGCTCATAAAAAATATAAACTTATAAAAAAAACTTTTATCAGATTTTTTACTCTTAAGGATAAGGTTCAAGGATTGAATGGCATAATTCTCCCCAACCTGCTGGGAGGACCACTCTTTGCGCACCATCTGAAATTCAGAAAACAATTTGGAGAATTTTTCAATATATTCAGGTGTTTGAAAATGACCTCTTAAAAAGATAGGGTTTTCAAAATATACAGACACCTTATCCCCACATATCTGGTTAAAAATGGAAAAATCTCTTGATTCCAGTATCTGTTCAATGGGCTGCATGAGTAAAAAATGTTGAGTGATCTGAAACAATAAAAGTAATATCTTCATGAGTTTAGGTTCTTGTTTTTGCTGATTTATCCCTAATAAGGGTTCATTTATATTTTATATAACTGTAAACAGGATAATCTTTAAATTTATCCCTGCCGTTTAAAAAAACCAATTCAATCAAAAATTCGATGCCAACGATTCGACCATTCAGCTTCTCCACCATGCGAATCACAGCGTCAGCAGTGCCGCCAGTGGCCAATAAATCATCCACTATCAATACACTTTCCCCGGGCAATATGGCATCCACATGCATTTCCAGGGAGTCAGTTCCATATTCCAATGCATAATCCTCAACAATCTTCTCATGGGGCAGCTTACCGGGTTTTCTCACCGGTATAAAACCACAGCCCAGTTGGTAGGCTAAAATTCCCCCGAAAATAAATCCCCTGGATTCCATACCCACAACTTTGTTTATCCCCTTACCTCTATATTTCTCAAGAATTAAATCAACTGCATTCTTAAAAGCGGCTCCGTCCTGCAAAAGAGTGGTAATGTCTTTAAAAACAATCCCCTCTTTGGGAAAATCAGGTACATCTCTGATATAGTTTATCAATTCCATTCTGAACTCCTGGACTTATGATAATATATTTCAATTGAATTTTAAAGTACGGCGGGTATATAAATAAGCGTGGGACAAGAAAGTCTAGATTTGTTCGGCAAGGGTCTCTTCATGGAATCTCACCGCTTCTACATACTCACACCGGCCCGATTGGGTGTTGATATCCATGACCGTCATATCCAGTATTAAATTGTCCCTCTCAACCTCGAACCGATGATTGATTCCGGTCAAGAATTTGCGGATGATGCCCTCACGTTTCATTCCTATAATTGAATCGAGAGAGCCTGTCATACCCACATCACTCTGATAGGCGGTACCACCGGAGAGTATACGAAGATCAGTGGTCTGAACGTGGGTATGGGTCCCTAAAACCGCGCTGACACGGCCATCAAGGAAAAATCCCATGGCCTGTTTTTCAGCCGTGGCTTCGGCATGGAAATCTATAATGGTAATAGCTGCCCTGTGTTCTTTTAGAAAATCATCAATCATGGTAAACGGATTATCCACAACAGCTTCCATGAAAACCCGGCCTTGGAGGTTTACCACCAATACGTCAACTTCATCTTTGACGCTGGTGAAACAATACCCTTTGCCAGGAACCGAACGGTGGAAATTTAGGGGCCTGATCACCTGAGTTTCCGTCTCCAGGACGGTGAGAGCCTCTTTTTTATCCCACACATGGTTCCCTGTGGTAATTAAATCCACTCCAGCCAGAAATATTTCCTCTATAGTTTTTTTGGTAATGCCAAGACCACCCGCCGCGTTTTCGCCATTGGCGATGATCAGGTCCGGCTTATACTTCTTTTTTATTTTTGGTACTACACTGGCCAGGAACTTCCTGGCGTAGCGGCCTACAATATCACCGATGAAAATTATCCGTGCCATCCTTTTCCTGTCTGATTATTTGGCGTACTCAGTGGCTCTGACTTCCCGAATCACTGTAACCTTTATTTGACCCGGATATTCCATTTCCTCCTGGATTTTTTTGGCGATATCCTTTGACATTAAAAATGTTTTGTTATCATCTGTTTCATTGGAGTTCACAATAACACGGACCTCTCTGCCAGCTCTAAGGGCATAGGCTTTGCTTACCCCTTCAAAGGATTTACTCACCTCCTCCAATTTTTCGAGACGCTTGATATATGTTTCGAAAATTTCTCTACGTGCTCCCGGTCTGGCAGCCGAGATACTATCCGCCACTTGTACAAGAATGCCTTCGATTGAAGTAAATTCTTCATCCATGTGATGGGAAGCAATGGCCTCCTGAACTTTTTTTGATTCCCCATACTTCTTGGCGAGAGTGACTGACAACTGGGTATGTGTACCCTCGGTTTCGCGGTCAATGGCTTTGCCCACATCGTGAAGCAGGCCGGCGCGTCTGGCAACATTAACATCCACATCCAGCTCCTTGGCCATAAAAGCAGCGATCATGGAGACCTCTTTGGCGTGATGCAGTACATTTTGACCATAGGAGGTCCTGTAGTTCAGTTTGCCCAGGTAAAAATACAACTCCTGGTTGATGTCCCTGATGCCCAACTCAACCACGGCATTCTCACCCAGCTCGCGCAAATGGTTATCAAAATTATTTTTAATTTTTTCAACAATCTCTTCGATCCTGGCAGGGTGAATTCTTCCATCCACAATCAGTGTTTCCAGAGCGTTCTTGGCAATTTCACGCCTTATGGGATCAAATGAAGACACAATGATTGCCTCTGGTGTATCATCAACAATAAAGTCAACTTCAGTGGCATTCTCCAGCGCGCGAATATTTCTTCCTTCCCGCCCGATTATCCTTCCCTTCATCTCATCATTGGGCAGGTCAATAACCGTTACCGATGATGAGATGATATGTTCAGTGGCAATCCTCTGAATGGTATTGGAGATGATCTCCTTGGCCATTAGCGTGCTTTTTTCTTTCAGTTCATCTTCAATAACTTTTAACCTTTGGGCACATTCAAGCCTCGCTTCACTCTCATATTGTTTGATGATCATGTCTTTGGCTTCCTGTACCGAAAGGCCGGAAATTTTTTCGAGTTTGATCTTCTGGTCCTCATAGGTTTGATTCAATTTGTTCTTCAGGGCAGATAACTCTTCCTCTTTGTAACTCAGGTCTTTCTCGCGCCGTTTAATCTCCTTCTCTTTATTGTCAAGATTAATGTAACGCCGATCAAGATTTTCTTCCCTTTGCACCAGCCGTTTCTCCATTTCATTCAATTTACTGGTACGCTGGCTGTTTTTTTGGTTATACTCATTTTTCCAATTAATGAATTCTTCTTTAAGCTCAAGGGAAATTTTTGACTTGTATTCTTCATTTTTGCTGATGTTCTGCGCTTCCAATTCCTTTTTGAAGATATCAACTTTTTTATATTCACCGGCGAAAAGATTTTTCTTAAAGGTGAAAAACAGAAAAAATCCAGCAGATATGCCAAAAATTACCATCACTATATTTAAAAACAAACCACTCATATCTATCTCC
>CBFDCH010000048.1:0-9268 GCA_965603235.1 uncultured bacterium
CTTCATCCCCGGCAATAAACTGGAACAGCAGCGAAAATCCTGCCGAACTATTAGAAATTGCCAGGAGTGGATTAAGAGAAAAATTTCTTGCCGCTGATATGGGAATTACCGGGAGTAACTTTGCTCTTGCCGATTCCGGGCACCTATGTGTCATTGAGAATGAAGCGAATGTTCACCTCACATTTACCCTGCCCAAAATTCATGTAGCCATAATCGGGATCGAAAAAATCCTTCCAGGCATTAATGAATTAGCGGATTTTTTAAAAGCCCTTGCTCCCAGCGCTACAGGACAAAAATCGTCAACCTATGTGAATATAACGGGAGGCCCTTTATGGGAACAATATGGAGAGGGTTCTCAGGAGGTGCATTTTATCCTGCTTGATAATGGCAGATCAAAAATTCTGGCAGATCCCATTTTCAGAGAAATCCTCTCCTGTATTCGTTGCGGCAGTTGTTTGAACATATGCCCCGTTTATCAGCAGATAGGTGGTCACTCATATGGATGGGTTTATATGGGGCCGATCGGAATTGTCCTCGCTCCCCTCTTTCTGGGATTTAAGACCGGAAAAATATCTCCCTCTTTATGTACATTATGCAGAGCCTGTTATCAGAATTGTCCAGCAAAGATAGACCTGCCTTCCCTGATATTAAAGCTTAGAGAAAACATTGTGGCCAGAGGCCTATCGGGAAACATTGAAAAACTGGGTTTTAAACTATGGGGATTTATTTCAAAGAATCCAGTTCTAAACAGGTCCTTTTATTTTATTTTTCGGCAGTTACAAAAACTTATTCCAGGCAAATCAGCTTTCCTGGTTCCCGGATATACCAGGGAGAGAAGGTTCACCAGAATTGCATCAATAAGTTTTAAACGATTATATAAGAAACAAATAAAAAACAATCCAGGAGCGGGCAACCAATGAGTAAAGAGAAAATCCTGGAATCGATAAAAAAATCCCTGCTTAATGCCCCAAACAATAAAGAATTTGCCAGTACATATTCCAATAAAATTACTGATGAATTGAAAAAAATTACTCCTGCAACCCATGAAGAATTAGTGCTTCAGTTTAAGCATCAAATTGAAAATATATCAGGAGAATTTTTTCATTACTGCAACATGGAAGAAATTGCTGAACTCATTTCCAGGATTATGAATGAACAGCAGTATAAGAGCATTTTATATACAAATGGAAAATTATGTCAGCAAATTTGCCAGGTTCTTGAAGAACTAAATAATGGAATAAATATCATGGATTTCACCCATTTAACCACCAGTGAAAAAAGGAAGGCTGCCGCAGAAGTGCCTATTGCCCTTGTCCAGGGATCCTATGCAGTGGCAGATATCGGCGCAATTGTTTCAACACTAAAGGAGAGTAAAACGACCCTACCCCATTTTCTGGCTGAAACATTGGTAATCGTGATCCCTTCTGCAAAAATTTGTGCCAACCTTTATGAGTTATTTGCCATAATGAAGAAGCAGGGCCTGGATGATTTGGTCATAATTTCCGGTCCCAGCCGAACAGCAGATATTGAGCAGGTACTGATACTGGGGGCCCACGGCCCCAAACGATTGGTTGTCATTTTTTTAACAGATCCTTTTAATACAAAATTGTAGAAACTTACTCCCTTTGGTTGCCACACCTCAGTGGCAAATTAGCTATTGGATGGGTGGGGAGCCGGCGTTGTCGTCGTCCTGGTTGTCGTCGATGTCCTCGATGGTTTCAACACGGAAGGTTCCCCGCTCAAACCGCTTGCGGAAGTATTTCATCAAGAAATGGGAGGCCAGAGCACGTGTAAAGGGGATCAACAGCAGGAATCCCACCAGGTCGGTTAAAAAGCCGGGGGTTATTAGAAATATACCGCCCACCAGGATCATCACCCCCTGCACCATTTCAGCGCCCGGAATCTCTCCTCGAGCCAGGGAATTGCGGATACTGAGCAATATACCGGATCCCTGCTGGCGGGCAAAGGCAGCGCCCACAACTCCGGTAACCACCACAATAAGAATGGTGTTACCCACGCCGATAATTCTGCCGATCTTGATCAGCAACACCAGTTCAACCAAAGGGACAATGACAAAGAGAACCAGTAGTCGTTGAAACATACATAAATTTTACTCCAATTTGAAAAACGATACAACCTCACTGGATAAGGAGACAACCACCAGAAATTAATCATTGAAGTTCATTTTTTATTTCCTTATAATAAAGGCTGATCAATGAAAAGTAAATTTTTTTAAAAAACAACAAGAATAAACGGAGGAATAAATGTCCTTTAACAAAAATTATTTTATTGTGGCAATTATTGTATGCTGTTTGGTTTTAGGGGGGTGTTCATCCCGGGAAAAAATTACCTATCCACAAACCAAAATAGTGGATCAGGTGGATGACTACTTTGGCACTAAGGTGGCTGATCCCTACCGCTGGCTGGAGGACGACAAGGCTGAACCGGTTAAAGCCTGGGTCAAGGAGCAAAATGCAGTAACCTTTGGCTTTCTGGGAAAAATTCCTTTCCGTGAAAAGATTCGCAATCGGTTAAGGGAAATTTACAATTATCCACGCTACTCCTCCCCGTTTAAAGCAGGAAAGAACTATTTTTTCTATAAAAATGACGGCCTGCAAAATCAGTCTGTTATTTATATCCAGGAGGGTCTGGAAGGGGAAGCCAGGGTGTTTCTGGATCCCAACAAATTAGCAGAGGATGGCACTGTCCGGGCCTATCTGTCCGGATTTTCAAAGGACAATAAATACGTTGCTTATTCCAGGTCTGAAGGGGGTTCCGATTGGCGCGAAATCAGGGTAATGGAGGTTGAAACAGCCAAAGAAACAACCGACCGCATTCAATGGGTGAAGTTCTCCGGGGCCAGCTGGTATGGCCAGGGCTTCTTTTATACCGGTTATGACGAACCGGAAAAGGGCAAGGAATTGACCGCTAAAAACAAATTTAATAAGATTTACTATCACAAACTGGGAGACCCTCAGGAAAAAGACGAATTGATCTTTGAGGACAAGGAACACCCCCTCCGTTACTTCAATGTTGATGTCACTGAGGATGAAAAAGCCCTCTTTCTTTATATTTCCGAGGGAACTCACGGTAATGAGATTTTATACAAGGATTTAACCCAAAAGGGAAGTGAATTCCAGCTCCTTATCAAGGGTTTTGAAAACAACACATATGTCATTGAGACCTTAAATGGACATTTCCTGGCTCAAACCGATGTGGACGCACCCAACCAGAGGGTGGTTAAAATTGATCCAAAAAATCCTGCCAGAGAGAGCTGGCAAACCATTATCCCTGAAAAGGAAGAGGTGATCCGAAGCGCCAGCCTGGCCGGCGGCAAGATATTTCTCTCCTATTTGAAGGATGCCAATACCCGCACCTATCAATATGATGTGAGCGGTAAACTGGAAAAGGAGATTAAATTCCCCGCCCTGGGAAGCGCCTCTGGTTTTTACGGTAAAAAGGATGAAACAATCCTTTTTTACACCTTTAACTCCTTTACATATCCACCCACTATCTACAAGTACGATGTCACCACCGGAAAATCAGAGGTGTTCCGTAAAACAGAGGTTAAATTTAATCCCAATGATTTTGAGGCCAAACAGGTATTTTATCCAAGCAAAGACGGCACCAAGATCCCAATGTTTATTGTCTATAAAAAGGGATTAACTCTGAACGGCAAAAATCCCACTTACCTGAATGCGTATGGAGGATTTAACATCAGCAATACCCCCAGGTTTAATGTCAGCAATGTAGTATTACTGGAAAATGGCGGCGTGTATGCCATGGCCAATCTCAGGGGGGGTGGTGAATACGGCGAAAAATGGCACAAGGCCGGCATGTTGTTGAACAAACAGAACGTGTTTGACGATTTTATTGCCGCGGCCGAATATTTAATAAAGGAAAAATATACCTGCAAGGAAAAACTGGCCATAGCCGGGGCATCCAATGGCGGACTGCTGGTGGGCGCCTGTATGACCCAGAGACCGGACCTCTTTAAAGTAGCTTTCCCGGCTGTGGGGGTGATGGATATGCTGCGCTATCATAAATTCACGGTGGGCTGGGGCTGGGCCGTGGAATACGGCTCCAGCGATAAGGAGGACCACTTTAAGAATCTCTATGCCTACTCCCCCCTGCATAACATCAAAGAGGACACTGCTTATCCGGCCACCCTGGTAACCACGGCTGATCATGACGACCGGGTGGTGCCGGCCCACTCTTTTAAATTCATTGCCGAGCTGCAAAAGAAACACCAGGGTAACAATCCGGTTTTGATCCGCATTGACGTCAAATCGGGGCACGGCTCCAGCAACATCACCAAGGCTATTGACAGCCTGACCGATAAATGGGCCTTCTTCTTCTATAATCTGGGATTGAATATCGAGTAGTTCAGATAAACTGCAGCCTTTGGCGGTGAAATAATATTTCCGAAGAGGTGTGCTTGGTTTAACTGCCTGGTCCGGGGATGAAGCGCAAACAATTCTCAATATACCTGGCCCTGACCCTGGCCATGGTATTCTGGGGTATTTCCTATATCTGGACCAAGGTGGTTTTCACGACCTATAGGCCCATTACCACCATTTTTTTACGGCTCCTGATCTCAGCGGCAGTCCTCTGGGCAGCCAGCGCCATATTCCGGCAGATAAAAAAACCCACGGCAGCAGAGTTGAAGAAATTGGCACTCCTCTCCCTGTTCCAACCCTTTCTATACTTTCTGGGAGAGAGCTACGGACTCTTTTATGTATCTCCGATTGTGGCAGCTGTTTGTGTGGCCACCATCCCCCTCTTTACTCCTATCGCCGCCTATTTCTATTTCAGGGAGAAGCTATCCATCATGAATTTTGTGGGTATTGGTATCTCTATTATGGGAGTGGTGGCAGTGGTTTTACGGGAGGATTTGACAATTTCTGTGTCACCGGTGGGCATTCTTTACCTCTTTCTTGCAGTCTGCGCAGCTGTGGCCTATTCGGTGATGGTCTTAAAATTGTCCCGTACTTACACACCCTTTGCCCTGGTTACCTGGCAAAATACCTTTGGCACCATCTACTTCTTAATTCCCTTTGCCCTTTTTGAATTTAAGCTGTTCTCCCAAGCCCAGCCCTCTGCGTCAGTGTTAACTTCCCTCCTAATGCTGGCTGTTTTTTCCTCTTCGGTTGCCTTTATGCTCTTTATTTTCGGCGTGAAAAAAATTGGTATCAGTCGGGCCAACACCTTTTCCAACATGATTCCGGTATTCACCGCTCTCTTTTCATTCCTCATGCTGGGCGAGACAATGATTCCCCTTAACCTGGCTGGTATTGGCCTTGTGGTAACAGGACTCTTTCTGGCCCAGTTGAAAAAACCACCGGTACAGCGATGAGTTCTAACTATTTTTTAATAAACTCTTTTCGATTTCCTCAAAGGAAATAAAAGTTTGACTCTTTTCCACTCCATGAACCCAAGCCACCACCTGTGAATTGACCGGCGTTGGCAGGGCCAGCTCTATTCCCAGACGCACTATCTCTCCGTTCAGATAATCTATTTCAGTCTCTTTTCCCCTTTTGAGACTCTGCAAGGTGGAGGAGATCACCTCTTTTGCTCCCTTTTTGGCCCATTTGCGCCTCAACAACCAGGAAGCGGGCCCCAACGGCAGCCGTGCCAGCCATTTCAACGAGCGCAGATGAAATCCAGGTAACGGCTGCACCCGGATTCCCCGTCTTCTTAATACCCGAAAACCCTCGCGAAGAATCAAGACCGCCATTTTGCCCAATATCGGATAATGACTGCATTCCCAGAAGGAGAGGCCGGATATGGCCTCAATACCATTGCCAATGGTATTGATAATCAGCTTCGTCCACCTGGCTCCGCTAAAATTTGTCACCCTTTGGCAGGAAAATACTTGTTCAAGCAGGGAACAAACCGCCCGCACCGGTTGAGCCTCTGCCGCCCTTCTCTCTTCAAACAACAGGGGTCCATTAAATCCACAATGTACCGTACCCGATTCAAGATAGCGGGCATTAAACAAGACCACACACCCCACCACATAATGGTGGCCAAAAAAAGAGGCTGCCTGGGCATCGAGGGAAACGCCGTTTTGCATGGTGACCACAGGGATTTCCTTTACCTGGGACTCGATTTGTCGGCACGTGGAAGCAACATCATGGGCCTTGACCGTTAAAAAGAGGAAATCCGGCTTAAAATCAAGCCGGGTGCTGGCAGCAACATTAACCGTAAACCGGCCCAAAGCGCCGGTTATTTTTAAACCCTGGCGTTGGATGGTTTTTACCTGCTCTTTTCTGCCAACCAGGGTGACCGGATATCCTTTGTTTGCCAGCAAACCGCCCAGCAAACAACCCACTGCCCCTGCTCCTATTATGGCAATTCTGGGATTGGTCTTGGTAGTAGTCACCCTGCCTCCTTACCTCACCATATTGCCAAAAAATTACTTTTTTAACAAGTTAAATGAGAATTTGCCTGCTATCAATCCCGCCCCATTTGCCACGGTACGGAGCAGTGGCGCCTATCCCTTTACTTCGGGTATCTCAATAGGTATAATGCATTTTATCAAGGGAGGCGAAAAGGAGAAATGGATGTTTCAATATTAACCTATAACCTGGCCATGGTGCCCAACTATTTCTTTTTCTGGGGGGGGAAATACTTGCAGCAGCGCACAAATATCCTGTTGAGCGAAGTTATGGCGAACAGCGCCAGATATGACATCTTATGCTTCCAAGAGGTGTTCAGGGAATCGATCCGAAAGAGATTATTCAACGGTTTGGCAGACATATACCCCTTTATTACTGCCAAAAAGGGAACTGATGTGTTCGGCGGCCAGGACAGCGGTCTTTTCTTTGCCAGTAAATTCCCTATCATCAATCAACAATTCAAGAGGGACTTTGTAAAATTTGCCACCCACAAGGCCACATTATGGGACCGCCACACCGCCAAGGGGGTTCTTGCCTCCTGTTTGCAGGTAGCAGAAAAAAAATTCCTGTGGATTTTCAACACCCACCTTCAATCCAGAAATGACAACCGGCCGATCAGGGAAGACCAGCTTAAAACCGTTTATCGATTTATCCAAACCAACATGGCCACAATCTCACTTTTCACTGGCACTGTCAATAACCACAGCATTATTCTGCTTGGAGATCTTAACATTGAGGGAGATACACAAGGCCCTGGTAGCGAATACCTTGACTTGCTCAAATTTTTGCACAAGCCTCAGGATCTTTTCAGAATAAAAAACAAAAATGAGAAGGGATATACCTGGAATTCCAGGGACAATCGCTATTTACAAAAAAAATACAAGAACGATACCAAAATGCAGCGCCTCGATTATATATTCGCTCTCGATTCACTCGATATGGGCAGCCCTCAGGGTATAATAAAATTAGATAAAATCAAATGCAGCAGCAGTCAGGTGGTAAAATTAAAGTCCAAAGATATTGATGGCATTGCAAATGATTTCGATCTGTCCGATCACTATGGAGTAGAAGCCGTTATCACCATTGTGTAAAAAAAACACAATAAATCGTTATGGCGGTTGCCAAACACCACGTCATTGGGTAAAATTCTATAATGGTCTCTGGCCAAACAAATGATGGGCCATAGTCAAAAACACGAGGAACAACATGATTCGCAAAACAGCACCAATTTTACGACGTCAAAACCACAACGGGCAGCCTGATCCATTTCCGGTCCACAAGCTGAAACGGGTGGAACGGCCCACCAGTGTCATCCATGAACAGGATATCAAACGGGTCGACGAACGGGACGGAGGTTTTCACCAATCCGGCCTGGGTAAATATGGTCCCTATCTGAAAAAAGAGTATAAACGTTTTGTTTCCAAACACCCCCTGTCCGGGGCATTGGTTACCATGACCGGAGCCCTGGGACACCTGGTTGATGCTCCCCAGGCGGAATTCGACGAATCGCAAACACCCTGGGGTGTCTCCTCCTGGAAACCCATGCCGCAAATTGCCACTTCCAGGGCCCCGGCTACCGACGATCCGGAAGTAATGGCCCGGCACATCAAGGAGACCGCCTACTTTCTCAGGGCTGACCTGGTGGGAATCTGCCAGCTGCCCCCGTACGCCGTATTTTCTCATAACAAGTACGACGGCTCAGCAGTGGAGCTGAACCATAAATATGCCATTGCCATCCTGATCGACCAGGACTGGCCGACTGCAGAGGCTTTTTCCGGTAATGACTGGATCAGTAATTCCATGAGCTTTTTATCCTATTCCACCACTGGCTTCATATCCTGTATACTGGCCGATTACATTCGGCGTCTCGGCTACCCGGCCCGGGCCCACCATGCCATGAATTACCAGGTGGTTGTGCCGCCCATTCTGCTCTGGGCCGGACTCGGGGAAATGAGCCGCATCGGTGATATCGTAATCAATCCCTTCCTGGGGCCCCGGTTCAAAGCGGCAATAGTGACTACTGACATGCCCCTGGCAGTGGATAAACCCATTGACTTCGGCCTGCAGGATTTCTGCAGTAAATGCGGCAAGTGCGCCAGGGAGTGTCCGGCCCAGGCTATCAGCCATGGGGACAAGGAGATGCATAACGGCTATGAAAAATGGCCCAATGCTGTGGAAAAGTGTACGGGCATGAGGGTGGGCAACCAGCATGGCTCCGGCTGCGGCACCTGCATTAAGGTATGCCCCTGGAATAAACCTTATACTCCGTTTCACCGCCTTGTCGGCTGGACCATGAGAAAAGTGCCCGTGGCCCGGCGGTTCGCGGTTTGGGGGGATGATATTATGGGTTATGGCAAAACCAAAACCGCAGAGGACAAAAAATGGTGGCTTGACCTGGAAGAAAAAGATGGTGATTTTCAGTTAGCCAGCAAAGAGGAATCTGCCGGTGATTAATTCTTGGCGGAGGTAAAATTGAATAAAAAATTGGTAAAAATCTCTATTGGAATACTTGGTCTCCTGGTTATCATGCCCTCCCTCTTCCTGCACGGGAACAAAACAAGTGAAGCATCCTCGAAGAACCAGAAGATTATTAACGCCATATTAAACGATTTTCATGATGCCGCTGCTAAAGCTGATGAAAAACGATACATGGGTCATCTGGCGGAGGAAGCCATATTTATGGGAACAGATGCAGAAGAGCGCTGGACTAAAAAGGAGTTCCAAAAATATGTGCATCGCTTTTTTTCAAACGGGAGCGGCTGGACTTATGTGGGCAGGGATCGCTTGATAAAATTCAACTCCAACGGCAATGTCGCCTGGTTCAGCGAACGCCTCTTCAATAAAAAATACGGCGAATTGAGGGGCAG
>CBFDCH010000049.1:0-9146 GCA_965603235.1 uncultured bacterium
TACCTGCTGAAAGTCTGCCATATCTTTTAGAAAAACCGTGACTTTGATTACCTGGGCCATGCTGGTGCCAGCTTCAGCCAGAATAGCCATGATGTTCTTGAATACCAGGTGGGTCTGTTCACTCACATCACCATCCACCAGTTCATTGGTCTCGGGATTGGTTGGGATTTGCATGGATATAAATAAGTAGTCGTTGATTTTTATGGCCTGCGAGTAAGGCCCCACAGCTTCAGGTGCCTTATCGGTGTGAAGGGCTTCTTTTTTCATTATTGCGCTCCTTAAGGATTTGATTTTATCATATTTTGCCAAGCGTAGCCAAGGCCCCCTCTTTTCTTTTGATTTCTTGACTTTCAATGCGAAATATGATAAAAATTTAGCTGTTTACTCTGAAATAGAGTTAAGGTAAGATATAAGATGATAGATGCTGATCGAATTAGTGAAAAAGGTATCCAGCTAAACGATTCCATGGAGCTGGATGAAAACCTGCTGGTTGAAGAGGGCGCTTTTTTTCTCGAGGATGTAAACCATAACCTGCATCTGAGCAAGGATGGTAAAAAAATCAATGTGAAGGGAAAAATAAAGACAGCGGTTTCCATAAAATGTATCCGCTGCTTGGAGTATTACGAGTTAAAGGTCAATTCCAAGTTTGATTTGATATTGTTCCCGGCCCGCTTGATTGATGTCGCCCATTCGGCATTAAATCCTGATGAAATGGAGTACCTTTTTTATGAGGGTGATAAGATAGACCTGGAAAAAATACTTATTGAACAGGTAAATCTATTCATCCCCTACAATCCGGTATGTGGTAAGAACTGTAAAGGAATTTGTCCCAATTGCGGCATGAATTTAAATAAATATGAATGCAAGTGTGACAGTTCTTTGGACGAAATATCTTTATTATTTAATAAAATTAAGAGGTGAAACGTGGCACTGCCAAAAAGGAGACATTCCCATCAGAGGACCGCTAAGCGCAGATCTCATCAGGGACTGAAGATCAAGAGTCTGTCATTCTGCCCCCAATGCAAGGAACCAAAACTTCCCCATCTGGTATGTAAGAGTTGTGGCTATTATCAAGACCGTCAGATCGTGAAGGGAGAAGAAGAATAATTTATGAGTGATATAAAAATCGCGGTAGATGCTATGGGAGGAGATCATGCTCCGACCGTGGTTATCCATGGTGTGGCTGAATATATGCGCACAAACAAAGATGTGGGGGTAGTTCTTGTCGGTAAGGAAAAAGAGATCAATAAAGAATTGAAAAAAGTGAAAATTGACATGACAAAAGTGGAGATTGTTGATGCACTGGAAGAGATTTCCATGAGAGAACACTTTTTTTCCTATTGGCGAAAACGGGAAAGAACCTCCATTAAAAAAGCCGTAGACCTGGTAAAATCAAATGCAGCCCAGGCCATGGTCTCTGCCGGCAATACCGGTGCTGTAATGGCCATTGCCAAAACTGATTTCGGCACTCTCAAGAGTATAGAACGGCCCGCACTGGCCATCATGCTCCCCACCTTGAAGGGCAATTCATTGCTGGTTGATGTGGGTGCCAATGTTGATTCCAAACCCAAAAACCTTGTTCAATTCGCGCTCATGGGCAAAGTTTACCTGGAAAATGTTCACAATATACAAAATCCCCGGATTGCCTTGATGAGTGTTGGCGAGGAAGAGGTCAAAGGCAATGAATTGATAAAAGCCACCCATAACATGCTTAAATCCCTGGATATCAATTTTGTTGGTAATATTGAAGGGCGTGATGTTTATGCGGGTGAGGCCGATTTGATCGTTACCGACGGTTTTACCGGAAATGTTGCCCTGAAGATCTCAGAGGGCGTGTATGAGGCCATGTATTCGATGTTGAAGACTGAAATCATGTCCAACCTTCTCGCGAAAGTTGGTTTTTTCTTTTTAAAGAGTTCCCTGCGCCGGATCGCGCGGAAAATGGATTATGCTGAGTATGGCGGCGCACTACTCCTGGGAGTGAATGGAATTGTCATCATCGGTCACGGTAGATCCAATGCCAAGGCTATTCGTAATGCCATCCATTTAAGCAAAAAATTTATTACTGAGCAGGTGCTGGAAAAAATCACTCAGGAAATCGAGAAAATGCAGGAAGTTGTAAAGGAGCTTAAGTATGTATGAGGATCGTAAGAATGCTGTTGTGACCGGTGCAGCCCGTGGTATCGGAAAAGCCATTGCCCGGAATTTAGCTGAAAACGGCATCAATGTGGTCATCAGTGATGTCTTGGTCGAGGAAGCGGAAAAGACAGCCATAGAACTTGCCAAGTTGGGAGTTAAAGCGATCGCCATCAAAACTGATGTATCCAATCCCGAAGATGTGGAACAATTGATTGAAGAGACCGTCAGTCAATTGGGTTCAGTTGATTATTTAATCAACAATGCCGGAATCACCAGGGATAACATCTCCATCCGTATGTTGGAAGAGGAGTGGGACCTGGTTATTAAAATCAATCTAAAAGGAACTTTTTTATGTTCCCAGCTGGCAGCGCAGAAGATGATCCGGCAAAGATTTGGCCGCATCGTAAATATCGCTTCTGTGAGCGGAATCATAGGAACCCCCGGACAAGCAAATTATGCGGCCTCCAAGGCGGGAGTCATCGCCATGACCAAGTCCTTTGCCCGTGAATTGGGCAAGAGGAACGTTACGGTGAATGCTGTTGCACCGGGATATATCCTGACTGGAATGACTGAAAAATTACCGGAAGAGGTAAAATCTCAATACATTGCCCAGATTCCTTTGAACCGGGCAGGAACCCCTGAAGACGTTGCTGAAGTCGTACGTTTTTTGATATCGCCTTCAGCTTCATATATAACCGGAACTGTGGTTAATGTTTCCGGAGGTTTAGTAATTTAAAGAGGAGGAAATCATGACAAAAGAAGAAATTTTAGCCAAAGTGAAGGGTGTTGTTGCAGAGAAACTTAATGTAGGTGAAGATCAAGTCACCACAGAAGCTGAATTTGTGAAAGATCTGGGAGCAGATTCTCTGGATCAGGTGGAATTGATCATGGCACTTGAAGATGATTTTGATCTGAAAATTCCGGAGGAAGAAGCTGAAAAATTAGTGACTGTGGGATCTGCAGTTGACTATATTTTAGACAAAACAAAATAAATGAATTTTATCAGTAAAACCATAAATCTGCGCCGGGTTGTGATCACAGGTCTGGGATTGATCTCTCCTGTGGGCAACACCATGCCTGAAAGCTGGGAAAAGATAAAGAACGGTCAATCAGGTATTGGCATGATCACCCACTTCGATGCCAGCGAGTACTATTCAAAGATTGCCGGTGAAGTGAAAGATTATGATCCCTTCAACTACTTTGAGCGCAAAGAGCTGCGCTCCTACGATCCCTATACCCAATTCGCTCTAATTGCTGCTTCTGAAGCCGTCAAGGATGCTGACCTGGGCCGTGAGAATTCAACCCTCAACAGGGAACGGATCGGGGTTTTTATTGGCTCGGGGATTGGCGGGATTTCAACCATTGAACGCAATCATATTACTCTATTAGAACGGGGACCAAGTAGGGTCTCTCCCTTTTTCCTACCTGCGGCTATTGCCAACCTGGCAACTGGCCATGTCTCCATGAAGTTCGGTTTTAAAGGCCCCAACCTGGCCAACGTGACCGCCTGTACTACCAGTACTCATTCCATTGGTGACTCTTTTAAAATTATTCAAAGAGGGGACGCGGACATGATGGCCGCCGGCGGCGCCGAGTATCCCATTACACCCTTGGGAGTTTCTGGTTTCTCGGTTATGCGGGCCCTCTCATCGCGAAACGATGATCCCCTCAGAGCCAGCCGTCCCTTTGATAAGGAGCGGGACGGATTTGTCGTAGCCGAAGGTTCAGCAGTGGTTGTTCTGGAAGATTTGGAGCATGCCATCAAGCGTGGCGCTAAAATTTATGCGGAAATCATTGGCTTTGGTTATACCGGGGATGCCTATCACATGACTGCGCCCGATCCAGAGGGCTTGGGTGCTTACAGAACCATGAAAATGGCCCTTGATGATGGCGGTGTCAAAGCGCAAGAAGTGGATTATATCAATGCTCATGGCACCTCTACTCCCTTGAATGACAAATTTGAGACCATGGCTATAAAGAAGTTGTTCGGGGAACATGCATATAAGCTGAACATCAGTTCCACCAAATCCATGACCGGGCATATGCTGGGAGCCACTGGTGGCGCTGAAGCAGTTTTCACCACAATGGCAATAAAAAATGGCATTATTCCCCCTACTGTCAATTATGAATTCCCGGATGAGGATTGTGATCTAAATTATACTCCCAACAAGGCTGTTGAAAAAACAATCCACTATGCCCTATCCAATTCCTTTGGCTTTGGCGGCACCAACGGTTCTATTCTACTGAAGAAGTTTGATTCAGAATAATCCGTCCGTAAAAGCTTGATCCTTTTTAATACTTGTCAATAGTAGGAATGTTTCTGCAGTTTTTTATCATGTGAGGGCCGGTTTGGGCCCGATTCTGTTTATATTATCCCGGGTGTATAAAGGTAGCAAATACTATTTTTTACTATTCAGGTTAAAGGATTCACTGAAGATTTCGAGTAGAATAAGGGATTGTCTGGCAATTTGTCGGCAGTCACCCATC
Source organism: uncultured bacterium (assembly GCA_965603235.1). GTDB lineage: Bacteria > Acidobacteriota > Aminicenantia > UBA2199 > UBA2199 > CBFDCH01. The sequence goes on from CBFDCH010000049.1 coordinate 4,627, forward strand.
AGGCCGTAAAACAAGATGGAGAGCCGGGTCTTGGAGATATCCTTTTGAATCCTTAGAATCTGGTTTTTATCAAATCCTTTGGTCAGTTTTTTTAACTTATCGTATTCCGTCTCGAAATATTTAATGTCCACACCCTCTTTTTTCAACAGGGCATCCGCCGTTTTCTCCAACATATCGGAGACGTGCCGCCGGATCTCCTCCAACTCATCAATCTGTACTTGCAGCAGTCCTGTATGGTTGTTGTCAATGTGGGTGTAGGACCTGAGTATGGCATCACGCATGCTGTCGGCAATCTCCTGCAAAGCGCCAATGGTGTGGGAGTATTCCTGGGTGGGTTCCACATCCTGCTGGTCCAGCAGGCGTAAAGTTTTAAACATATTGGCGGTAATGATATTGGTCCATTTTTGTATCTTTTTGGTATCTTTTTTAATCTTTTTTAACTCGAGCCGGTTCTGGCAAAAAAGGCCTGAAAAAGTTGAGTTGAGCATATTATTAATTACCTGAAGGAAATGGCCGCTGTGTTCAAATGAGGCATTAATGGCATAATCTGCATCTTTGAGTTTTTTCAGATTGTAAATTTCCGTTTCCTTGTCATCGGTTTCGCGGCGGTTGTGAACCCGATGATTGCGCAGGATCAGGATACCTGCCAGGATTATTATGCCAAGCACACTGAGTGCCTGCCCGTATAAAATAGTGACCGCAAGAATGGAAGAGACCGTAAATGCCATTAGTGCGGTAAAAAACCAGCCGCCTATAACTGTAAGGACTCCAGTGACCCGGTATACGGCACTTTCACTGCCCCATGCCCGGTCGGAAAGAGATGTGCCCATGGCCACCATAAAGGTGACATAGGTTGTGGATAGGGGCAATTTCATTGAGGTTCCCAGGGCAATCAGGGCACTGGCCATTACTAAATTAACCGAGGCTCGTATTTGATCAAATGAGGCCAGTTCATCCTCTCCCGAACCATCTGCACAATAATGTTTCTGGTCCAGCCGTTGGGCCAGCTTTTTTTGCACTGCGTGGGGAATCAGGTTTTGCAGACCCTTACCCACAGAGGTGAACATACGTACCACCACCCGTGATAATGGAGTGGCGCCGAACCGTTCGATACCTTCATCCTGGCGACCCAGGGATATCTCCGTTTTGATAACGGTGTTTGCTTTTTTTGAAGTCCATAAGGTGACAACCATGATGGCTCCTGCGATAAGTAAAATCCAGGTGTTGGACTCAATAGGTTTCTGCAGGGCCCCCATAAAAATTGTCAGAGGGTTATTACTGGCATGGGCAACTTCATATGAGCTCAATCCCGCCAGGGGCACGCCGATAAAATTAACCAAGTCATTGGCGGCAAAGGCCAAGGCAATGGCAAATGTTCCCACCAGGATGATGACCTTCAATACATTGATCTTAAAGAGGCTCATCAACAATTGCAGCAGCAGGGTAAAAGCCAGGAATGAAATCAACAATATAAAAGCGGTGTGGGATTTGATCCAGGTGAGCATATCGCTGGTCATAAAGGAGGCTCCCTTGGCCCCTTTGATGAGAATGAAGTAAACGATGGAGGACATGGCGATACCGCTCCAAATGGACCCGTACCGTTTCAGTCTTTTTTTATATTCAAATGTAAAGATGAGCCGGGTGATGTATTGGATAAACGCCCCAATCAGAAAGGCAATCACCACTGATAACAGGATGCCGGCTATAATCAACATGGCCTTATCTGTGTTTATATAGTCGCCCAGGTTTAATCCCTTGGGATCAGTGTTGATCTTAATCAGGGCTACTGGTACAGTTGCACCCAATAGGCCAAAAACAATGGAGACCGTTGTGGATGTTGGTAAACCGAATGTGTTGTAAAGGTCCAGAAGAATGACGTTTGTTAACATAACGGCCAGAAAAATAACCATCAGTTCGGGCATGACAAAATGTTGGGGATGGAAGATGCCCTTGCGGGCAACTTCCATCATGCCGCTGGAAAAAGTTACACCTGTCAGTATGCCAAGGCTGGCTACAATCATTATTGTCTTTCGTGGGGCCACTCGTGACCCGATGGAGGAATTTAAAAAGTTTACCGCATCATTGCCGACACCGAAAATTAGACCGGCTGTGGCCAGAGCGACTAGAATTATGATTGCGACGATAAACATTTCCATGGTTCTATTCCAGCAACAGTATTATTGGAAGTTTTGTGATAGCAAATATTAACAGAATCATTACTTTTAGTCAATATATTGTTTAAAAAAAAATTATTTATTGACCGTCAAAAAATTAATAATCCGCTTTCCGGTTTTGCCATTTTTGCGGTATGATGGAAATTGGCGCCAATTGCACCTGGTACAAATATCTATATTGATTATATTGTTTTTTTTGATCCCTTGGGCCTGCAATGAGAGGAAGATGCCTTTGGCTAAGTTGAGGTGATACTTGCCGTTGGCAAGGGAGGCAAAAACTTGGTCCCGGTGGGTATGGCGGGCAAATTTTTCATAAAGGTCTTCCCCCACTTCGTAACAGCTACCCTCAATGGCCGGACCCATGACAAAGCGCATGTTTTTTTGGGTTACTCCCATCTCCTTAATATGCTGGAATAAGGAGTTTTGAATGCCCTTATGAAATCCACGCCAGCCAATGTGCAGGATGCCGGCAAAGGAGCAGCCTGGTTCCCAGAAAAAGAGGGGTACGCAATCCGCCGTTTTGATAATGGCCAGGGTGTTTTCTTCATCTACAATGATTCCGTCACCTTGAGAATCCGGCATGATTTCACTGCTCTTAATGATGATATCCGAGTGGATTTGTTTAAAAAATTTAAGCTGAGTTCCAGGGAATAATTGGAAGAGTAATTCGATGGGAAAATCTTTTTCTGTAAATCCCCAGGCAATATTTTCCTCCCGGGCAATATGGTAGTAATATCCCTCAAGTTCCTTCCGTTCAATCTGCATGGTTTTACCTAATTATATCAGATTTCCCAAAAAAATCTTGTTTGCTTCTACGGACATCGGGAGAAATAGATCAATTATTACGGGTGGTGAAGATTTTTAAATAACGTGAGCGTAGCGAATCCATGACGTACCCGAAGGGTGCCATTGACGGTTGCGCAGCAACCCACTGACGGGGACGTAGTCCGCCAATGACAAGTTATATATCTTGATGTCAGCCCTTGTTTTTTTCTCCGATCTGTCTTAAACTTAATTGGTTGTAAAACCCCCATGGGTTAAGTATAAACAGATGATTATTTATAGGAGTGGTCATGAAGCTGGATGATATTCAGATTTCCAAAGCGATTATTGAGGGCTATTATAAAAAACTGCTGGATGCCCTGGAATTGGATGTGGCTCTGGTGGGAGGTGGTCCGGCCAACCTGCTCTGCGGTATCCTGTTGGGAGAAAGCGGCGTCAATGCGGCAATCTTTGAATCCAAACTGGCTCCCGGCGGAGGTATGTGGGGCGGCGGTATGATGTTTAATGAAATAGTAGTCCAGCAAAATGCCATGCACCTGATTGAAAAGCTGGCAATCGGCAACCGTCCGGCAGGAGAAGGTTATTTTGCCGCAGATAGTGTGGAGTGTACGTCAACCCTCATATCAAGGTGTGTTCAGGCAGGCACCAAAATATTTAATTTAATCAAAGTGGTAGATGTCATGTTTCGTCAACAGGCCGAGGAAAAACGGGTCAATGGGCTGGTATTGCAGTGGACTCCGGTTGAGCATGCTGGCCTTCATGTGGATCCCCTGACTATTCGCGCCAATTTTGTGGTTGACGGCACCGGCCACCTGGCAGAGGTCTGTTCCATTGTAACCCGTAAGATGGATGCCAAGCTTGATACTCGTACCGGCGGTGTGGTGGGGGAGATGTCCATGTGGGCCGACGTGGCAGAGGATTTAACCCTGAAGAACACAACCGAGGTTTTCCCCGGTCTCTATATTGCCGGCATGGCAGCAAATGCCACCAAGGGAGCTCCCCGCATGGGGCCGATTTTTGGCGGAATGCTGCTCTCCGGTGAAAAAGTCGCCTCTATTTTGATCAAAAAAGTAAAGAATGGCTGTTAAGCAATATTGCCCATTTTGCGCACATTCCCTGGAAACCCGGTTTATGGAGGGCAGGGAACGCCTGTTTTGTGCGGGGTGTGAATCCACAATTTATGAAAACCCCATTCCTGCCACAGCAGCTGTGGTGCTGAATGGCAGAGGTGAGGTCTTGCTGGTAAGGCGAAATATAGAGCCCCAGAAGGGCAAATGGTGTCTGCCGGGCGGATTTGTTGAACTGGCGGAAAAGCCGGAAGAATGTTGTCTGCGGGAATTAATGGAGGAGACTAATTTGCAGGGCGAAATCCACAAGCCGGCTGGTGTTTTTCTCAGCAACAACCCCATATATAAGTCGGTACTGGTTATTGGCTTTAGCATCAAGAATGTGTCCGGGGAGATGCGAGCTGGGGATGATTCGGATGAGGCAAGGTTTTTCCCTCTGCAAAATCGGCCGGCCCTGGCATTCCGCAGCCATGAAGCAATTTTGAAGAATGTGCTT
>CBFDCH010000050.1:0-8983 GCA_965603235.1 uncultured bacterium
CTGGCAAACCATAAGAAAAAGTAAAAAAAACCTCCTGGGATTCTATATCCTGTCTATGGCCCTGCGGGTTAACCAGGGCCAGCTGATTCTGCCCGGTGGTGAGGAAGCCAGGGGAATGTGGTCCGCCCTGGCCAAAGCGGATTCACGTAAAAAACCGCTGGAGTTTTTGTTAAATCTGGCAACCATGGACAATGGAAAACTTAATTACCTCTATATATTTACATTTTTTCTCCCACCCCAGGCCCAGACGCAAATGTTGTTTAATTATAACATCAACAAGGTCCAGCATATCTATAAGGCGATCCGCTTGGGCCAGCGGGAAAAGATTGTTGGCGAAATTATCCCGCAATTGCCGAATCTCAACTTTTTCACCCTGCTCTATGCCATTCAACTGAAAGACAGCCAGATAAACTTCCCCGGTGGCCCAGCTTTATGGCACAACACCCTGGCGCGCAAAAAAAGGCAGGCAATGGCCAAAATTCCCGGTCCTGATGCTAAAAAGACAACCCCATTTGATGTCATTCATACCTTATTGAAAAAAAACAAAAAAGACAACTCATTGATGGAAACATTCATCTCCCTATATTCCAAGTTCCAGGACCGCCCCGCTCTTTTGACTGAAACCACCCTGCCCCTGCTGTTTGACAACTATCAGCAATACAACATTATGGTTGATTTTATTGAGAAGGTACCCTTAAAAAAGCCCGAATCAATCAGCCGCTTGATAACCTGGGTGAGGAGAACTAAAAAATTACGGTCAAACGAGAATGAGTTATTTTATGCCCTTTACCAATCCTTACTGGAATTAATGGCCAACGCCGCAGTTTATGGCAACAATAATATTGATTATGACCGGATCATTGAAAAAATGACTGCCCCGGGACTCTCCCGGAATCATATTTACAACCGCTTGCTCAATATCCTGCAAGAGGATTTTGCCATCCGCTCCACCAATGGTGACCGCCAATTTTTCCAATTTTTACTGGGCCGCCTCTTTGACATAGACATTCGTTATGCCAAAAATTATTACCTCTACCCCATTCGCCAGAATTTTCAGAAAATGATTCAAGAAATTTGCAGTTCACAGGAGGTATGCTCGCTCTCCTCTTTAGTGCAATTAAATGATCTCCTGTCACAGATAGCCACCTCCGGGCAAAAGGGAAAAGAGGTGATCCTGGCAAGGGTTGAACGGTTGGTTGAAAAATTGCCTGTAGCTGAAATCAGTGACATGGCACCCAAGTGGATCCGCGATAATTTCATCCCATACAAAAAAGAGATGCTACTGAAAAGAATCGGAAAACTAAGAACCAAGTTGCAAAAAAAATCTCCTTTACCGGAATTGGAAAACTGCGTGACCTGGATAAAATCCAACCACCTGATCTATTACCTCAAAGATTGCCTGTTGGCCACGGTATATGCGACCAATGCCAAGCATGCCAGTTTAAGGGCCTTAATAAATCCCAACCTGATCAGGCTACACGACTTTACCAGCACCAATCATAAGACCCCCTGGAACAATAGTGAAATTTCACGGGGCACCCAACGCTTTCAAAGTTACCATCTGCGTGGTGGCCTGGCACGGTTGAACATCGTTTTTTCCTCAAGTTATATCGAACACTTTCTCAATCGCAACACCATTTACGATCCCGGCCATGTGGAGGGAATTGTTTACAATATTCTGGATCTTTTTCCAGTTTCCGGCATCAGGGAAGCTGATATCTATGTTACTCAGCTGATCGATTTCGGCCTGGAATTGATCCTCAAGGGACGCCAGAACACCGAGCTCCGACAGCAAATCTTAGCGGCCATAGGTAAACAAACAGCCGGTTTTCATTACAATTCCATCCACCGTTACCTGCATGGCCATAGTAAGTCTCACAATCTCTTTTTAAGCGAGATTTTCCGACTTGGAGAAACATTTTTCCGCAAAAACCAACAGCTGACGCAATTTTCTGCCTCACAGAAGCTGGATCACTACCGGCGCCCGGAACAACAAAAAACCATCGCCCGGGAGATGGATAAATTCGGTTCCCTCTACTATAAAACATTGGGTACTTTAAAAACCAGACAGATACACTTTTTCCCCCTTGACCTGGCTTCTCTCTTCCGTTCGGGCTACACCAGCGGAGAAATAAACAAGGAACTTAAATTCAATGTTACCTACCATGCGGTAAAGAGGAAGCTCAGCCCCAGTTTGATTGGCCAGGTTATGCTGACTTACTTTACTAAAATTTACAAAACTTATTACAATCAAAACTATAAACAGGACTATTTCAGCAGTTGCTTTTTGTTTAACATTTTTAATTCCTCCTATCTCAACCGTGTGATATTAACTCTAAAGAAGGGAGGCCAGTTGAGGATAAAATGAAAAAGTCACTCATTTTCTGCACTATTTTTCTATTCCTGGCCAGCTATGCCGTTTTGTTGCAGGCACAGGCCAAAATAATCATTCACACTCCGGAGAATGACCGGATGTGGATTGATATCAATGCCATAAAAGCTGAAATTATAGGAATGAAAACAGATGAGATTCAAAAGGTTGAATTCTATATAAACGGCAAACTGGTTAAAGAATTTAAAAAACCCCCATACTTGATGACTTATGATTTTGGAGCTAAATTGAAGTTTCATCAGCTAAAAGTGGTGGCCCGGGGTGTAATGGGTGAAGTGGTCGAAACAGCCATTCATTCAATGTATGTGGATGATTACCAGGAAGTTAAAGTGACCCAGATGATGGTGCCAGTAGTGGTTACAGATAAGAGTGGCAGATATATCAAAAACTTAAAAAAGGAAGATTTTTTATTGCAGGTAGACAACAAACTCCAGCCTGTCACCTACTATTCGATGAGCGGAAAGACCCAATTCCACCTGATGCTGTTGATCGATGTCAGCTCATCAATGAAGGATAAAATCGGCGCTGTTAAAGAGGCGGCCAACCAGTTTCTTCACAACCTTATGGGTAAAAATGATAAAGCCATGGTGGTGTTTTTCAACCACGACGTATTTGAGGATACAGAATTTACCAGCGATATCAACATTTTACTCAATTCAATTTCCCTGGCCTACCCCTTTGGAGCCACAGCTCTCTACGATGCCATCGCCTATTGTTACCGGATTTTGAAGTCGGTGCCGGGACACAATATCATAATTCTCTTTTCTGATGGGGAGGACAACAGTTCCCACATAGATCCATTCACCCTGATTAAAAAGGTTGAAAAATCAAAGACCACCGTTTACTCCATTGGCAAAGAGATGTCTACCAGTGACCAGGAGTACGAGGCTCTACTTGCCAAAATTGCCACTTCCTCAGGCGGACTCACCTTCATGCTGGAGGATATATGGCAAATCAGAAAGGTATACAGCAAGATCAGAAATGACATCAAATCTCAATACATGATCTACTTCTCATTAAAAAACATCAGAAGGCTGGGCCGCTTCCATTCAATAAAGGTTCGGATAAAAAACGGCAGGAGTTACGTTATCCGAACCCTGAAAGGATTTTATCACTAACTGGTTCCCAGGTAGCTGGAGCAACCAGTATTGTTAAATCCCAGCCAAGGCAGTTGAATAGGTACCGTTTTTACACTATAATTTTTATTATTAGAGGTATATACACAGGAGGAGGATACAATGGCTGAGGATTCTAAAATGGATACAGTGACGTCCAAAAAACCGGACAAAAAAAAGGAAGCGCTTGATCAGCAGACCATGGTGCTTGATCAGAAGGATTTGCAGGTACCGAAAAATACCACCAATCAACAGACCCAGATCATTAACAAGGAAGAGATGAAAACAATGATGCTTGATCCTGAAACGGGAACAAAGACTACCGGCGCCACCATGACATATGATCTTGATGGTATTACTCCTGATATTCCTACCATGGACGATGAGGAACCACTCGACACCAAAGAACAGTCCAAGGTATTAAAAAACCTCTTCCCTGATAAAACCAAGGAGGAGAAACTTAAAATCAACCGCAATTTCCTTCGTGATGTGGAACCCTTTAAACTGGAAAGATTGGTGGATGAGATAAAAAACATCCCTGAAAACCTTAAGACCGGTTTTACAAGCCTGGATCATTCCATCCGTATCCCCCAGAGCGCCATCACCCTGGTGGCCAGTCATTCCAGGATAGATAAGAACCTCTTTTTACTAAACCTTATCTGGAACATGGTCAATCAATATCCATACAAGCACTTTCTCTACTTCACCTATGAAGATATCCGCCGTGAACTGGAAATGAAATTAATCAATATTGCCAGTGATACCCTTTTTCCCAAATTGGAGGGCATGGAATCCAACCTGGAACGATGGAAGGATGCGTTGAGAAATACTGACATAAAAGATTTGCAAAAAATTTCCACCAGCGAAAAAGACTTCAAGGGGCTGGAAAATTTCACCCAGGTTGCCAACCGGCTGCACATCATTGATACCAGCTACAACATCACAGACCTGCTCCACTCCATTCGCTCCTTTGATGTCACTTTTCCGGTGGGCGGTGTTTTTATCGACCTGGTCCAGAAAATCCGGCCGGACCGTAAAGGAGACACCCAGCCCAGGGACCTGCAATTACAGCATGTGGCCTTCATACTCAGGCGCTTTGCCAATCAGATAAAATTTCCCATAATATTAGGCACCCTGTTTAAGCGGAGAGAAACAGGAACCCCTGAATATGACCGCATCACCCTCGATGAAATAATTGACGGCGAAGTGATTGCCAATGAGGCCAACCTGGTTGTCGGACTGCAAAGTTATGCCAGGTCAAGATATATCGGCTCAGATTCAAACGACAACTTCGCCTCGCGCTTCTATGCTCAGCCGATCATGAAGGCGGAAACCATGCCGGCTTGTTTTAAGGAAAACGAAACAGATACGGTATTGCTGGCTAAAGTACTGGAAAACCTGGATGGTCCTGAACCGGAGATTGAGCTCCATTTACATAAAAAATTATTTAAAATCAACGACCTCAACAAAGAGATGGTCAACCGCATTAAAAAGGAAATAAAATAATTATTTCTTTACCCTGATCGGCCGATACCGTTTGATGCGCAGGTGAACCGCGTCATTGTACTCTTCCTCAATCCGTTCCATAGGTTTTTCCGCTTGCAGCAGCAGGTCCATATACGAGGTGATAAACAAAATACCCTGGCGCACCGCCAATTGCAGCCAGCGCCCCTGCGCCGTTTCATCCATGGCCTCAGGGATGGCTTCCAACACTGTGATGCGCCGCCGCTTGTTCAGATCTGCAGCCCGGCTGCCGCGCCTGGCCTTATATATATTGGTACCGTCATACATCTCCAGATAGTGCAAATGAGGCTGCCAGCGTTCGGCCCAGCGATGGTACCTATTGTAAATTCTCTGGTTAATGGTGAACAATTCACTCTCTTTTTTCATCTTCCTGGCCACTATCTGCACAATCTTCTCGCCGGCGCTGCGATGGAAAGGTGTGCCAACACTATTTAATCCCCGGTGAAAATAGTACCAGCCCCGCGGCGCCCAATAGGCGCGGAACTGATAGGGGGTGTAATTGGAAAACTGCTGCACCCATTCATGAGATGGATAGCCATGATTATTTAAAAACACATCGGGCAGCCAGCGGTCGTACAATTTCTTCCTGACTCCGGCCTCCGTGATCAGGGAATCGCTGTTGGAGGTATGGTAGCCAATATCAGTACCCAGCGCACTATACCTTCCAGCGTGCAGCATGTGATGGGGAGTCAGCTTTTGCAGCTCCACTGCCAGGGCCGAGCCATCCGGATTTTCCATGGGTTCAATGACCACATTTAATTGCTTGAGATACTTTTTAAAGGTCAGGTCATTCACCAGCAGCCAGGCCAGCTTTAGTCCATAATTAGTGGATGAGATTTCATTGGCATGCTGCCGTCCCAGAATAAATATGGTGGGTTTGTATGTAATTAGTTTTTTGTGACTCACCACCTTGCCCGCTGCTTTCAGGCCAATTTCCAGTACCGGAACCGGCCGCCCCTGAAAGGAATAACCCCCGATATAACAGGCGATCTCCTCAAAACTTGCCAGACTTTGACTCAGGCTCAGGGTTTCCGCAGGATCGAGGATACGGCCCAGGGCCTGGTTAAAGGTGTCTCGGTCAAAGGCCTTTTCAGGCCTGGTCTTGCCCGGCTGCCCGCCAGCCAATCCCTGCAAGCGGAAAGCTGTCTGCAAACCGGGTGTTTTCAGATTAAATTTCAGGCTGGTCAGGCCGGTCATGGAAAAGGTGCCTGTATAATGGTTGCTGGAAATTAACTGCTGCAGAATACGCAGCATATCCATGCCATCACTGATCTCCTCTTCATTTTTAAATTCCAGGGAATACACAGCTTCCCTGACCTGGCCGTCTTCGCCCACCACCATGGCAGTGAGGCGTGGCGGTTTTATCTTAACCGCCTTGATCTTTTTGTTCACCTTGAGCGGTTTTGCCCCCCCTTTAAAATGAAAAGACATGTTCACAGCCGTGTTCAGTGACCGCAATACTGTTACTGATGTTTCCATAACGGGCTTCTTACCCTGGTGATCGGCATGGATCACAGGGATAATGTTTCCCGGGGCAGCCCAGCGGCGGGACATCAGTGGGTCTTTGATGGACATCTCTGGGTCCTTCTCTACCAGCCCTGAGAAAAAATCCAGGGTATTGAGATAAAGGTCTTCATGAAACGATTCCAAAGAACTGACCAGCTCTTCATCCAGGTCAAGGCGGTAATCGGGTTCACTCATCCATACCTTCACCTGCAATTTATCGAAAAAGGGCTGATCCACCATTTTCAGAGTTCCGCCAGCCTGCTTTTCCAACATCTTGATCAGACGGGGCAGCAAGATGTTTTGATAATGCTTCCATAGAGCCAGAGGGTCTGTATCTATCTGAGTGGAGAAAATTTCCTTGCCGTCAAATATGACACGAATACCACTGGTGCTTACCGTCACCTTACCCCAATCAGGGAAACGGGGCTGAAAAGGAATCTGCTGTGTCAGTGGAGAAAAGTTTTCTTTTAACACCACCTGACCGGTTGGATCTTTGGCAACCACCTGATACACGTCACCCTTCAGGGTGTCGTCCTTGATAATATCGATCTTTTTCAATGGTATCTTCAATTTTCTGGCCAGGATCTCATCGATTGGGTAGAGTTCCTGCAGCCAGCGCACCGGCTCCTGCCAGTATTTGCGCACACCCTGTAATTGAGGTTTCAACGGACGAAAACGGATCTGTAAAGAAGTGGGACGCAGAGGGGCCAGGCGCCGGGCCACATCATCCTTTAACCAGTGGAATCCCTGCTTATAGGCACAAATCACCCGCAAACGAAACGCTCCCTCTACCAGACCAGCCTGCTCCAGCATCTGGCTGATCCAGGCAGACTGCTGCTGCAGCACTTCATGGGGTTCACTGAGACGTACATCGATCAGCAGGCGGGGATTCCCAGCTTCTTCAGCTGTGATTTTTGCCTTTAACTCCTGAAGACGGGAAATCACCTGATCGGTAAATATTTTACGAAACTGATCCACCTCCCAGGCAGGAGTGAACCGATCTGAAAATCCCTTTTTGCCCTGGAGTCTCCCCTCGTGAACAACAGATAACTTTGCCTTCTCTCCTGCCGGTTTCCGACCTAAATACTTATCGTACCGTTTGGCCAGAAATGTGGCCACCGTTTTTTTTGCCCGCATGGTGTACAGGCTCAATGAGGCTTTGTCCAGGTCTGCCGCAGAAAGGTCCTTTCCCTTCTGATCCATGCGGCTGATGCCCCAGCAGGCTCTTCCCGCATCATTTTTGCGAGAAAAAAACTGAGCAACCTGCCGGTTGAGATCCTGCCATTGCGGTGCACCCGGTTCAACGGAGTTGACGTGGGGTAAAATGGCCGCACAATACTGCAAGGCAGCCTGCTGGCCCCTGTCATTGGCGCCGCTGATAACATATATGCCGCCCGGATTAAATCCGGAGCTATACTGGATCAATCCTTCATTATCTCTTAATTTTATGTCTTCCAGTTTGCCCACTTTTTTTAAATAGCGGGAAAAGGGATTCTCTTTGCCCACCAGAATGGGCAGTTCCATCCGTTTGATGCGGCTGAAATTTACTTTTTCAGCAGGAATCATAAAAGGGAGGCTAATTGCACACTCCTCCATTCCAATTCTGGCTGCCAGATTAACCACAGCAGCGGTGGTGCTGTGATCAAACACCAATCGTGACACCAGGCGGTCGGCAAAGCCGTCATCATCCCTGTCGCGGTAAATCCCTTTTAAGGTAAAAAAGGTGGCCAGATCCGCACCTTTGGCTTTGATGTTTATCTTTCGTTTATAGAAGGAGGGATCATGGGAACGGTTAAGAAAGCGCTGGGAATAGGCCAGGCGCCTAAAAAGGAGTTGCCTGACAGCAGATGTGCCGGGATTAATGGTCACCTGCACCCTGGCAACACCTGCATAATTGAGTATATGGGTTGATTCTCCCCGGTTATGGGCGAGGCGCAATGAGCTTAAGTGCTCTGCCAGAACATCCTCCAGGTCATCTATCACCACCTCTACATCTGCCTGCGCCACTTCCTCTTTCAGGTGACGGGTGCCTGCCAGTCCCTGGTGCTGCAGCTGCCTGTTTGTCACCGCCGGATCGGGCTGTTTGCGGAACCGGTAATGAACCGCAGTAATACGCACTAAAGGTTTTGTTTTTAATTCATCGGGTAGCTGTTGTTGGATCTGGGTTTTTATCTTTGACCAGAGTTCGCCGGTTTCCCTGCCCTTCACATCCCACATGTAGGGGAAGCGTGAGAAAAATTGCATGGCTGCATAGTAGCGGCTCTCACCACTGGCGCCGAACACCAGCATTACGTTAATGCCGCGGTGCCGGTAGACCCGCAGGCCGCAGCGGTCCTTGGCCGGTAAACCATCATTCTGCCCGGCCGAGAGGGGCGGTTTATCATACTTTGAAAAGAGGATGATCCAGGGTACCCGCTGACTCTCTGCTTCCTGCCAGCTCGACACC
>CBFDCH010000051.1:0-8981 GCA_965603235.1 uncultured bacterium
TCCAAGGTGGCCAATAAGGTGAGTATAAGGATACCTTTATTTTAAATGACCGTGTTCGCTTGTTTTTACATTACATCAGGACAAAATTGGGGAAGAATAGGTTTAAATCCTTTACCCGCCAGTTGTGCGGCAGCCGTAATTTAACTCCCATTACATTGATCCAATTGATAGAAAAATATTTGCCGGCAAGCGCAAAAGATGTCCGTCTGTGGCTGGGAAGCAACGAATATCCGCAGCGCTTTCATCTCAAGGGAAAATAGACCAAATTGCCTGGCTACGGTTTGCCGGTCAAATACTTGCCCAATAAACGGAAAAATGTGGTAATAATATTATGGTTGTGGTAAATACTAGTCAGGAGGGATCATGTTTAAGGCAGGGAAAAAAATCCATCCGCTGGTAAAATTGCTGGTCAGTGCTATTGTTCTCTTCTACCTGGCTGGTTGTGCATCAGTCAGAGGTCAGTGGCAGCAGGCAAAAAGTAAAGATACGAAACAGGCTTACAGGGTCTTTATTCGTAAGTATCCGAACAGTCCATATACTGCTAAAGCTCGACAGATACTGGAATCATTGTCCTGGAAGCAGGTCAAATTGATGAATCAAAGGGTTGGATACCGCAAATTTTTAAAAGATTTTCCAGATGGATTTTACCACAAAGAGGCCCTCCTTGGCATTGAAACCATTGATCTTAGAGTGGCCACGAGAAAGAACACCAAGGCGGCGTATGTTAAATTTTTACAAGTTCATCCCAACGGATTCCTCAGCCAAAAGGCTAAAAAAAGGATTGAAGAGTATGATTGGCAAATGGTAAAGAGGCAAAGGACCTTTCATGCCTATAAGCGGTTTTTAGATAAATATCCTGATGGGAAATTCAATAATGAAGCCAAAGAGAAGGTTGCTGAAGGAACCTGGATAGAAATCCAGAGTGGGCGAAGTGCGGCTGCTTTTAAGAAATTCCTGGCAGATTTCCCGGAAAGCCGATTTACCAAACAAGCCGGGAAAAGGCTTAAGGAGCTGGAGAAGACAGATCAAAAAGCGGAGCGCCACTGGGATCAAATCAAAGGGAATAAATATTTTAAATCCTTTTCTGAGTTTATATGGAGATATCCAACCAGTAAGAAAGTACCCCTGGCAGTGGAGGCCGTTTACAATTTGTTGAGGCGCAAATATCCGGCTGAAAAGTTTACCTTCTCCCCCTCTCTGGTTCAGCTGAAGAAGCGTTTGCCGGAGGCCATTAGAAACCAGAGACCCATGCTGGCTGTTTTTGCCCCGGTTGTTGTAGAACAAAACCAGGGGCGCTGGCAATGGACCTCCCATTTTCAAGAATTAGCTGGAGTGAGTGTTTTCTTTAATCATATGTCTCCCCGGATTCGTAACAGCCAGGGTAAAACCTTCACCTTTGTTGCCGGGGGCGACGCTATGCTGGGCTCATGCCACATCAAACCTTATGGCAGCTGTAAACATACCTGGCGGTGCCGCGGTGATTTTATCGGCAGCACTGTTTATTTAAATTATGGTAAAGGACTGGCTGTCTCGCGCACCACATTGGAAGGAAAAGAATAGGATACTTACCGCAATTTTTTTCTAAGACTGTGTGAATAGAGGAGATTAATATGAGAACAATATGGCCCTTAATTTTGATCCTGGTGTTGGTCTCAGGGTCTTCAATCCATGCCGTTGATGAAAAGATAAGTGTTGAAACCATGCCGCCGGTGGTGGTTAAAATAATCCCCCAGGCCGGGGATACCCGGGTAAATCCGGACCTTACCGAGATAAAAGTTACGTTTAGCAAGGAGATGCTAACCAACAACCAGTGGTCATTTGTAAAAGTGGGCAACGCGCCATTTCCTAAAACCAGCGGAAAAATCCATTTTCTTAAAGATAAAAGGACCTGTGTGCTGCCAGTTAAACTTGAATCAGGTAAAACCTATGCCATGTGGTTGAATTCTGGCCAATACAATTATTTTAAAGACAAAAATAAAAATTCAGCTATCCCGTACCTGCTCGTCTTTAAAACCAGATAATAGTTTTTTTTGCAGGATATCTTACCGCAGAAGGTCAAACCATGCTTTTTTATCTTTTCATGGTCTTGACGATTTTATGGATAGTGCAGGGGCAGGTATATATAAAAAGTAGATCCTTTACCAATAGTTGAATCCAATTTGATATCACCGCCGTGAATTTTCAGAATCATTTTGGCCAGGTGAAGCCCAATGCCCATGCCATCTTCTTTGGTAGAAAATTTAAATTTAAATAATTTTTCCTGAACCTCTGAGGGTATGCCAAGACCATTATCGGTAAATTTCATGATAAAAACATTATGGTCCTGAAATTCTGCTGTGATTGAAATTTCACCCTTGTGTTTTTTATGTCTCTCGTTTATCGAATCAACTGCGTTGCGTAGTAAATTAACAAAAACCTGGGTCAGCATCCTTTTGTCCCCAAGTACATAATACCCGACCATATTTTTGAGACTGGCAGTTAGAGACAGGTTCTTGAATAGGGGCGTACATTGTTCAAGGGCCTCATAAAGCAGGGTCTCTATGGGTTCCGGTTCTTTGACCAGATACCCCTTTTTTTCCAGGTCCTGAGAAGTTTCCAATACGGATTTGATGGATTCGACTCCCTGGTTCAACATCTGGAATGATCTGTCCCATTTGTCCTTTTGTTTGATTGCCCCTTTCGGAAGACGATCGGTTGATTTTTGCAAAAGATCGCCAGCTCCACTGATCAGCTGCAGGGGATTTCGTATCTCATGGATAATGATATCCTTAATTTTTGACAATTCCTTGACATGTACTTCCAATGTATTAAAAGCTTTTTGCAGGATCAGTTCATACTGCCTGCGGGAGATCCAGTGAGCCACTTTTTCTTTTAATATTTTTATGCTATAGGGTTTGACGATGTAATCGGTAGCCCCCAGTTTAAATCCTTTCAATTGTTCCTTCTCCTCAAGCAGAGCGGTGACAAAGATTAAGGGGATATGGATCCAGTGGGGATTGGTCATGACCTGCCGGCAAAAATCAAAACCACTCATCTCCGGCATCATAATATCAGACAGGATAAGCGAGATTTTCTCACTGTTCTTTTTAAGTTTATCAAGGCCCTGATAACCGTTTTGTGATAAAAACAGATTGTAATCATCTCTCAAGGCTTCGATCATTACTTTCATCATCCCCAGATTATCTTCAACAATCAGTACAGAGGGGCTTTGGGGATTCTGGTTCTCATAGTCCATGATATTGCCGGTGTATAACATCTGGGCCAGGTCATCGAGCCCCAGATGCTGGTGAAACTCCAGTCTCTTTTCCCTCTCCTCCAACCGGCGCTCATCCTGCCGCCTGTCTGTGGGCTTTCTTCTTCGCCCTAAAGAACGCCGGTCCTGCTGCACAAGTTTCGATTCTTCAACTGTGGACTCCTGATCCACAAAATGGGGGATAGTGAAACGGAAGGATGTACCTTTACCCAGTTTTGAGTTGGCCGCAATACTGCCATCATGAAATTTAATGTTTTGTTTACAAATATATAATCCCAGGCCGATTCCCCCCTGGTTTTTGGCCAGGGTTTCATCCACCTGGTAGAGTCTATCAAAAATTTTCTCCAGCTTATCTCCAGGAATACCCACACCCGTGTCAGTAACTTCAGTATAAATATTTTCTCCATCCGAACCTACTGCCACATGGATTGAACCACCGGGGCCGGTAAATTTAAAGGCATTCTGGATCAGGTTGCTTAACACCTCCTGGATGCTCAGAATGTCCAGCTGCGCGATGAAGGATTTCTCCGGCATTTCCATGGTATAGGTTATATTTTCCTTTTTGGCCTTGGCTTCAAACATGGCAAAGGTAGTTTGGACAATACTGGAATAGTTATAGTTGTGCAGGACCAGTTTTTGTTCCGGATCGTCTGTGGTGGAGATCTTGATGATACGGTCCACGTGCGTGGAGAGTTGCTTGGCAGCTTGTTGAATGATTTGCAGATGGCTTATCATTTCATTGCTCAAGGTTGTACTTTTCTCCAGGATAATCTCAGAACTGCCGATTACAATGGAGAGAGGAGTTTTTAATTCATGTGTAATATTTGAAATAAAGCGACTTTTAGTTTTCAACAACTCATCGATCTTTTTTTTGGAGGCCTCCAGTTTTTCACTCCTGATCTTCTCCTCCTCAGTTCTTACAAAAATCTGGCGGCGATTGTTTTCCAAAATACCGGAACTAACGATTATCATTGCCGAAGAAAATGTAAGAAAATAAACGCTATTCCAAAAGAGAGACCAGTTGATTTGTTCTCCACTTACCAGTTGAGGGAAAAAATTGATCGACAAGTAAATAATAAGCACCAAAAATCCGGCAATAACCGAGCCCCGATACCCCAATGGGATGACAAGGGCAATGGCCAGACACACCAAGATAAGTCCGGCATAATAGGGACTGGATGTGGCGCCGGTTAAATATGTAAGGTAGGCAATAGCGGCGGAGGCAACTGTCAATTGTAAAAAAATCATATATGACGGATAATTTCTTATTATTGTTTTATTTGATACCAGATAGAGGATGATACAAACAAACATGGTTGCCAACCTGACCTTCAGCAGGATCAGCCACTGGTTCGGGAATATCAATATATCAAAGACAAAAGCTCCTGGGATAAGGATGATGCAAAAATACCACCCAAAGTTCAGTCTCAAAACCGATAAATCATGATAATATTTTTGATACGATTCTTTAAATTCTTGGGGAATCTCAAAAATCAAGTAATTGAAGGATTTCTTTAATCGCTTCATGTTTAATTAGTTTTAAATATTTTTTGTATTAAATTGGTTTGAGTTGTATCATAAAAGAATTTCCAACTATATCCGTTTGGGACCAAATCCGCCATCTCTTTTTCATCCCTGTGGATGATTTTCCACCTGCCTGCATAATCCATAAAGTGGCGGGCGGAATTCTGCTTAAGAACATTTGTGGCTATGACCATTCCAGTGGCTTCTGTATGTTTAACCAGGTATTTTGCCAACCTTTTGCAAATGGTTTGGCTGAAATAATCAAATAAACCAGCGCAATAGGTTAGTTGAAATTTACCCTTTACTGGATCCTTCACGCCGGATCTTATTATACCAAGAATATCCATATTAATCAATTTTGGCTGAAATAAATCCTGAGAAATATATTGCAAGCGATCGGAAAAATCGGCCAGGGCATAGGCATCAATATCCATCAGGGTCGCATAGACGGGCTTGTTGAGTTTGTGATTCTTTAAAAAACGTATAAGTTCTTCTGCTGGTCCAGATCCCAAAATCATCATTGAGAGGTCGTTGGTGGCTTTTGCATAGGCAGAACAGATGTCATTGTACAAAAAATCAATTCGTTCTTTGTGGGCTTTGGTGGCATCCAGGGAGTGGAGGAATTTATTAACGAATTTTTCATACAATGTGTCCCCTTGATAGGGGGGTTGGAAAAAGAGCTTAATGGTTTTAAAGTCACCTGGATATCCCTGAGGTTTATCAATCGAAGAGGATACGATCTTAGATGCTCGCAAAAATGGATCCAGGTTATTGCGAAAATATTCCCGATACTGATCGTGCTGCTGTTCATTTATAGGATCAACAATTGAATTTAACCTTTGTATAAATTCAAAGAGGGGGGGCATGATGGTTGGTTCAATTTCTTGCAGGAGTAGCTCCTTTTCGTGAGCGGTGTGATAGGTATTTTTCCCATCTTCAATATCCAGAATTTGCTTGCAGTTTGATAAATACATCCTCCAATCATTGGTTAGTGCTTTAAAATCATCCCCTATTTGCTCATTGGTTGATGGTTGATTCAACTGAGTCAGAATGTCCGGACCGGTTTCTTTTACCTTCAAAACATTTTCAATGTGAACCACATCCAATGGATTATCTTGAAATTTCAGAATAATCCCACCCGACTTCTTCTGGGTTTGAAATATAGTTGCTGAACCCTTAAAAAGGACGAGATCATCTATGAAGATTTTACAATCTACCGTTTTACCCTTCCTTAAGTCCTGGTATTCCGCCAATTTGGGGAGGGTAGCTCGGGCAGATAGGGCAGTAAAATCAAGGATATTTCCTGCTAATGGGCTGGGATGCTGGTTCTTTTTGTCATGTAGATGAATTTGGAGTGGTATTTTGGGGATGTGTCGGAACACGCGGATAATACCGTTGATCTGATTGATATGTTGTTTTTTTTGAAATAAAATCCCCACGCGCATGTTCTTGAGATCGAATTGGGAGGTGTGAACCACTGTACCTGCAGCGGAAATTATCTCCATTTTATCAATATTCAGAATGGATAGTTTGTTGAAAATTGCTCCCTCTCTAAAAAAACAGAGCTTGGTAGGGCAGAGGAAAGAGAATCCATGGGCTGACAGCTCATGAATGGGGAATAAGGTGGCATTATTATCGAACCGGCAACTCATGTTGGATTGTATAATCCTCTGGGAGTTTCTAATGTCAGAATAGTCGGATAAAGAGTTTTTTTTCAAATTAATCACCTGTTGTGAGATTTTTTGGGACTATTGATATGAAGGCTTTTCCTCCATTAAGTATAACTGAATAAAAAAATTTTTTCAAGGCTTTTCAAGATTTTTGTTTGATTTCGACATTTTAGGATTTGAATGGTAAAATTTAAAAATGGCGCGCAATAAGGATAAACTTGAGGTTTTTCTGTTTAAAACACCGCAGGTATTAAAAAATGGCTGCAAGGTATTATTTCCCCTGAAAAAAGCGGAAGCCCTCTTTTATTACCTGGTGGTAAATAAGCAGGCCAGCCGTGATGAACTGGCAACCCTTTTATGGGGAGAATTAAACGAACAGAACGCTAAAAAAAACCTTAGAAATGCCCTTTATAAATTAAAAATAACACTGGGATTGGATGCGGTATTATCGCCCCAGCAACAATTGTTAATGTTAAATACTGAACTGGAAATTATGGCTGACCTTGACCTGTTTATTAACGACACTCCTCAGGCAATCGAGGCTTATACGGGTGATTTTTTACAGGGATTTTTATTAAAAGACGCTGATGGGTTTATGGAATGGCAGCGGCAGCAGGGTGAATTATACAGGGAGATACTGGTTGCCAGGCTGAATCAAAAAATGGATTTCCATTTGCAGCAAAAAGACCACCATATGGCTGAATATTATGCGCGTAAATTGATTCAGGTGGATGAGTTCGAAGAGGCTGCCTACCGCCTGCTGATGCGAACCTATGCGGACAAGGGTGCTTTCAACAAAGCCATTGAGGTTTTTAACAGGCTGAGCAGGATTTTAGAGAAGGAATTGGGTATAACCGCGGAAATCCAGACCACAGAGCTTTTCCAGGAGATCCTTGAACAACGCAAAACGAAAACAGCAGTATATCAGCTAAAACCCCAGGATTATTTTTATGGTCGTACGGCTGAATTAAAAATCTTGAATGAAGAATTCTCTCTGTTCAATAAGGGGCGCAGCTCACTCTCTTTTGTGTTAACTGGGGAGGCTGGAATTGGTAAAACCAAATTGAAAGAGGAGTTCCTCAAACACCTGGACCTTTCCGGTTGCTTTTTATTACAAACCAATTGCTACCAGGCAGAGGAGAGATACTTTTTGAAACCATGGAATCCTGTTCTGTCCGGCGTGAATACCCTGATTAAACAGGAGGAAGTGGCAGTACCGGACTTATGGAAAAATATTATTGCATATATCTTCCCCGATATCACCTCAGATCCTTTGCCATTAAGTGTAAATCCAGTGGAAAAGGTTGATGTTCTGAAACCCAAGGTGATTGAAGATACCATCATCGGGCTTATCAACAAGGTGGCGCTCATAAAGCCTGTGTTACTTATTGTTGAGGATTTACAATGGATTGATACCATGAGTTTGTCACTCCTCAGTAATATGTTGTTGCATATGCCGCCTGAGAAACTTTTTTTCCTGGGAACCCTCAGAACCGGGCATCATGAGGAGCTGGACCGCTTTATTTCATTAATGAAACGTTACCAGCGGTTAAAAAAGATTGAGATCGAGCGGTTCAATCAGGCGCAGATGGAGGAGTTCATTACCCTGGCCCTGCCCAATTTCAGTTGGAGCGAGCAACAAAAACAACACCTTTATGAGGAGACTGAGGGTAATACTTTTTTCTTGATGGAATATGTAAATAGTGTTAGGGAAAAGGCGAATGTGAATATGATAACCCCCCCTGGGGTGCAGGATATTTTGCAGAGCCGTGTGATGGATATTTCCCCGGAAGGGAAAAAAATATTGAACCTGGCCTCCCTCTTTTTTGATGATGCATCCCTGGATATTCTGGCTGGTGTGATGGGCAGGAGTGATTTGCAGATAATTGATGTGATTGAGGAGTTAAAGCATAAAAATATTATCAGGGAGATTGCCGAGAGTCACTCCATCAAATATACCTTTACTCATCATAAATTAAGGGAGTACATTTACAAACAACTTTCAATGGCACGCAGGAGGGCCCTGCATCAGAAAGTTGCCCTGATACTGGAAACCTCCCTGCGGAATGACAAGCGGGATATACTACTTTATCCCAAGTTGATCTACCATTTCTCCCATGCCAGGGATATCAATTCCACCCTGAGATATCGTATCAAAAACGCCAGCTTATATCTTGATTTCAGGCATGAGCTCTTCCCCGAATTAAAAGATGGAGCGGTGGGAAAAGATCAACAACTATTGCTTACCCGTGAATTGGCCAACCATACCATGGAGGAGATAACCGATTTATTAGCGGAGGTAGGCTCCGGGGATACCGCCACAAATGAGCTGAAGAAGCGCAGGATAGAATTTTTTCATCTCAAAGGGCGTTACCTCATTCTGGAAGGGGAGTATGATGAGGGGGTGAAGTGTATCCAAAAGATGATCACTGAGGCATTGGCTATTGGAGAACACCTGTTTGCGGTCAAGGGTTATGTTCAGATGATTTTTTTCGGCCGGCAGACTCATAACCTGAAGGTGATGGAGCACAATC
>CBFDCH010000052.1:0-8940 GCA_965603235.1 uncultured bacterium
AATAGGCATAAAAAATAAAAATGGGACAACACCCCTTCATTATGCAGTCATTCCACACAAGAATACCAGTATTATTAAACTGCTCCTGGGCAATGGTGCAAATATCAATGCAAAGGATAAGGAAGGTAAAACTCCGCTCCATAAGGCTGTTAATTCCTGGGGAGACGACGTTGAGCTTTTAGTTTTAAAAGGAGCTAACCTTAATGCCAAGGATAATATCGGTAGGACCCCTCTACACATAGCTTCTAGCAGAGGTCGTTCGGATCTGGTTAAATTATTGATCGAAAAAGGCGCGGATATTAACGCTAAAGATAGAAATGGCAAAACAGCATTGAATCAAGCTGCAGATAATGGCCATAAAGAGATCATCGCTCTCCTCAAAAAACACGACGCTAAGGAATAAAAGGTAAGCGGTTTATAAACCGCTTACTATTAATCAACATTCAATTCTATGGCCACAAACTTGAAGTTTCCATAGATGAACTGATGACCCGGGAAGTAGAACCTCTCGCTTTCAAACGAGTAAGCCCTTTTTTAAAACGAATCAATGGCAATAAAGGAATTCCTAGGAAATCTAAAATTAATAGATTCTAGTGAACTCCGGCAGTGATTAATCCCACTTCAAACACATATTTGAAATTTAGTTATAAGTGTTTCTCACTCTGGTATTCCTACAAGTGAAAATAATAAATTATCAATTTCTTTTGGCTCAAAATATACGGGATTTTGCAGTAAGACTTGAAGAACCAAAATTGAATATTCCAAAGTTAAATCTATTATTTCCTTTTCAACTTTACCATCTGGAAATGATAATTCAACTTTTCTTTTTTTATGCTCAATCCCTTTATGTAAAATATTTCCTCTGAGGACACAAATTTCTTTAACAGACTTAAATATTGACCCAGGTATAATATTTGTTTTTTTGAATACAGACAATAAAGTAGCAATCCTTGAAGCAAGCTTAAAACTAATTTCTGTCTTACTACTATCATTAAGAAGCGCTTCAAGAACAATTATCAAATCAATAAACTTATCTGTTTCATTGGTCCTTAAAAACGAATCATTAAGGCGTCTT
The DNA here is from genome assembly GCA_965603235.1 of uncultured bacterium. Classification (GTDB taxonomy): domain Bacteria; phylum Acidobacteriota; class Aminicenantia; order UBA2199; family UBA2199; genus CBFDCH01. Next base: position 1,076 of record CBFDCH010000052.1, read on the forward strand.
ATTGCAGCTTCTATTTTTTTTTTGAATTTCTTATTTAAATCTAAATAATCGCGATAGATTTTTTTTAAAAACAGTACTTCTTTTTCTGTTATCTTTACCGGATCTTTTACTCTAAAATCCCAAAAGTTAAAATAATCTGGGAATTTTTTAAGAGTTAGGCCTTCTATAGGAATCCTATTTTCGTAATAATCTCTTGCCCACCCTTTTGGTTCAACTAAAATATGACCATAGCCAACATCACGGGTATAGAAGATTTTAACGAGTGTAAAAAAGGCATCAATAATTTCGATGGGGTATACCTCCTGGGATGAAAATGAATTGCCCCATAATTTATGATTCTCTAAAAACTGGTTTTTGTAATACAAACCATGCGTGGCTCCACTTAATAGGTCTGATTGAGATGTTCTCATTAATTTCCTCGAGCAGCGAGCGATTTGGAACTTCTCATCCATTTTTTGAATACTTAGATTGTCTGTTATAGATAGATTCTCGAAATCGAATTCAATGTTTAAAATTGGAACAACAACATTAAAAGTGAGTTTATTGGAAAAGATCCAATTTTCCTTTTCAACATAAATTTTTTCAAAAAGACGATTTTCAAATTTCTTGTTCGGATGAAGAGATAAATATCTTTCAGCGAGTTCAATAATGAGGTTTCTCATAAGATCAAAGGTAAATGTACCTTCATTAATTTCTTCATTGGTTCCATATCCAAATTTTTCCTTTAATTCAGGAGCATCTTTTATGTATTTGATATATTCTAAATATCCATCTATTTTATCAACAATTATCGGGAAGCCTGATATTAATGTGGCGTTTCCTTTCAAAACAATTCCAGGGACTTCAGTTTGTGGTGGGAATACAACTTCTCTAATTTTTGGCATTTTATTTGGTTCTTTTCGAATTTCTATGTGCCCTGATTCACCATGTGGGATCTCACCACGTTTAACCTTGGCTTTAATAATCTTTACTATGTCTTCAATAACAGGTATAAGTTTACTATAAATAACAGTGTGTTTTACTCTTGTGGTCCCCATTCTTTTCCTTTATATTGTACAAAAGAGAGTAATCATATTTCAATTATTTGGCCAAATTTTAATTTTGAAATGAAAATCATACTATTCAATCTCAAATTTTGCTGCAAAATTAACCATGACATTAAATTCCTTAAGATATGGAACTGGATTTAGCCATTTTGCCTGAATATTTTGAGTGGCAATTTGTAAGAATTGATAAAATAATAGCAGATTACCACTGCTTGATTGAGTAAAACACCACTGCAGGTTTGGATTTTGTCTTCTCGCATTACTTATATCTGGAGCCATAGGGACATTATCATAGTACATGAATCCCTTCTCGAGCACCAATACACCATCTAGAGCTGAAGCTGGATGTTTATACCTTTCCTTATTATCAAGAGGTAGGTCTGGGCAAATTAGTTTTTCAGATTTATAGATCTCTTGCATCCATTTTAGTATTGTTTGCATTTTAGAAGGTCCTTTATACGATACAACATAACAAAGGGGTTTGGGTGGAACATATCCTGTGCGGAAACCAGACAAGGCATTTGATTCTAATGTCTTACAATTTCTCGCAGCCAGGACTGCCTTCTTTAACTCACTTTTTGTGATTCTACTTTTTACTTCAATTGTTGCAATAACAGATTCGATAAAAAAAACGGAAATATTATTTACTAAATTAAGTTTTGGGAAATTCTTGTTGTATATAACGATATCGTGTTGATTTCTTTTTTGACCTGAGCTTGAGTTAGCGTCAATAATTTCTCCGGTACCAATATTCACAGTTTCTGAGATATGCGTTCTCAAAAAATCTCGAATAAACACTTCTCGTGGTGTACCCTTATGTAATGGATGACCAGCAGCATCTTGCTCCCCTGACTGTGCTACCAGTCTTTTTTCTATTGCATCAAAATGTGCTAATAACATTTTTCCCCTTAATATTTACGATTGCAGGTCTGATCTTCTAATTAATTAGACTATGAAAATTAAAAACTTGCAATAGTAATCACATTAATATCTATAATTCTTTGCCATTTCATTTTCAAGTTCACTTTTGTATATTGGATGCTATTTGGAAAACCTTACTTTTAAAATTCTCTTAAAGTCAAAAACATTAAATAACTTTCTTCAATCAATTAGATCTTAGAGGAATTCAATTTTTTTTAAAAAGTTTACACCTTGTTCTTTACACCTCAATTGCAGTCGTAAGTGTTTTGGATAGCAAATAAGCTACTTTTGAAGATCTTTACACTTTGATTGTCACACTTTTACGTCCGATCTATTTGGGAATTTCAAGAAAGATGAAAAAAACTTGGTGCCTTTTTTCTTTTTATTGGTAGCGGCTTCAGTTACTGTATTTGTATTTATGGCAAGCCTGCCGTTGGGATGGGATGGATCACTTTAGCAATGCAAAAATGGAGTGTACCTGAATCGCCGGGATTGCATTGAAATATCATATTTGATCATGTAAGATATAATAAATAACAAACTGGTTGGTTTTTTCTATGGATATCCCTGTTAATTTGATAGTTATATTCAGCAGCCTTGGTGCTCTGAACGGCATTATATTCTCTTTGTTTCTTTTTTTTAACAGGCCCGGTTCCACCGAAAATAAAATTCTGGCGGCATTGATTATGGCAATCTCTTTGCGGGTGGGTAAATCGGTTTTCCTGAAGTTTTTTCATGCACCGGATATTATAATTGTTATTGGGATATTATCTTTCATGGCCATCGGACCACTGCTGTTTTTTAATATCCGCTTCCTCCTTCAACCAGACTTCAAATTCCAGAAGGGATACATCATTCATGTTGTCATCATCGCATTTTTTGGGATTTCCTATTTTTTCTGGCCGCCCTTCCGGTCTTCAACCGATGTAATCCGATACTATTCCATTGTTCTCTATCTTTCGGTGTATATTCTGTGTGCATGGCTGATTTTCAGACGGGAAAGGAAACATTCTCAAGATGATGACCGAGCTTTCTTGTTTAAGTGGGCCCGGATTCTGATGGCCGGGGTTTCCGTCATCTGGGGGGCCTATTATCTCAGTTTAACCGTTTCAAGATACTTTTATGTGGTGGGTCCTGTCCTTTGGTCATTTGTTTTTTTTATCATGATTTTCTGGATCTTCAACCAGGGTAATTTTCAGAAATCCTGGGAACAGAAAAAAAAATATCAACATTCCACCCTCATGGAATCGGATGCACAATTGTATTATCAAAATCTTCTGAAAATCGTCAGTGACGAAAATCTCTATCTGGATCCGAACCTGACCCTGGTAAAACTGGCAAAAAGGCTGTCCATTCTTCCCCTTCATCTGTCGCAGATTATCAATGAAAGGTGCAGGCAGAATTTTGCCGATTTCATCAATTCCTACCGGCTTGAAGAGGCCAAAGGTAAATTGTCCTCAAAAGAGTATGAACACCTTACCATCGCAAGCATTGCCCGGGAATGCGGTTTTAATTCCATTTCGTCATTTAATACCGCCTTTAAAAAGAAATACCACATCACCCCGTCCCGGTTCAGGCCCGATCCTGACTGATATATATATTCATCTTTTCAATTTATAAATCCGTTAGACGCTGAAAAAAAAATCCCGTACCAATACCAGCGGGTATGATTTAAGGCCCAAAATAATCCAAAGGAGGATTGATGATGAAAAAAGCAATGGTAACAATGGTAATGATTACATTGATGGTGGTTTCAATGTTTGCTGCGTATAAGACAAAAAATGAAAATGATCAGGAAACGATCAGCCAATTGATTCATGAATACATGGATGGCGGCTGGAACAACTATCACATGGAGACATTTAAAAAGTGTCTCCATCCGGAGTTTATTTCTTTGAGTATAAAGAATAATGAAATAGAAACCGGTACATTTTCTGCCTTTCTGGAATACGCGAAAAAAATGAGACGCAAAGAACCGGATGGTAGAAAAATCAAAGCAAAAGCTAAAATCAACACCATCAAAACAATGGGCTATATTGGATTTGCGAAATTTGAAGTTTATCTTGGAGATGATCTTCATGGAACGGATTTCATGCTCTTTTTGAAATTCGAGGGTGAATGGAAGTTTGTAAGGGGTGTCTCTATACATCATGGTGAGGAAGGAAATGCGGATCCCAAAATGGAAAAAGAAAAAATCAAAAGAGTCATATGTGATGCGCTGGTTGACGGGTCCGGTAATTACTGGGATGTGGAGAGATTCAAAAAGGGTTTTCATCCGGTATTTACAGGCTTGAGTTACAATCGGAAAAAACTTGAGAAAGATTCATTCTCCGATTGGGAAAGGATTATAAAGATCATGAAAACCAGGGAACCCGAAGGCCATCCAGTGTTGATAACCGGAAAATTCCCAAGTGTGGAAGTGCTTGGAAATATTGGATTTGCCGAAGTTAAATTATTTATCGGTACCAAGCTCAAGGAAACGGTTTATCTCCTGCTTTTAAAGTTTGAAGAGGGTTGGAAAATCGTCAACAAGCTTGATATCAGGCATTTCCAGAAAAAAAATGCCCCGGTTTCAGATGAGAAAAAAGCGGTGGCGAAAGTGATTCGGGAAGCCTACGTGGACGGCATACAGAATCTTGGAAACATTGAGGCGATCCAGAAAGGATTCCATCCGGGTTTTTCATTGCTGTATATTAGAGACAATCAGTTGAAAAAATTTCTGATCAAAGACTGGATCGAAAGTGTCAAAAAACGGAAAGAAAAAAATCCCGACCGACCTAAAGTCAAAACAACCGTTAAATTTCTGAATGTGGATGTGGTGGGGAAAGCAGCCACTGCAAAGTTTGAACTTTACAGGGATTCAAAACTGGTGTTTACAGATTTCATGTCCCTTCTGAAATTTGAAGGGGGATGGAAGATCGTCAGCAAAATCTCTCATCGTCACTAAATAATTCGGGGACACCTTACCTATTGATCTGATAATTAAGTAATAAATTTGGCGCCTGTCCCCTATTTCGCCAAGCGGAACGAAGTGACGCCAAGGGCGAAATTCGGAAGACGCGAAAGCGTCCTCCTTTTCAAACCCTAAACGTTCGCAACAACGATCGAAATATTTCGGATTTATTTTTTAACTTTATCAATCACGAATTCTTTAACGATTTTAAAAATCCGGTCCCGTTTAATCGGCTTGGAGATGTATCCATCCATCCCTGCCTCAAGACACTTCTCCCGGTCACCCTTCATGGCATCCGCTGTCATGGCAATAATCGGAATTTCCTGGTACTCCTTTTCCCGTAACACCTTGGTGGCTTCAAACCCATCCATTTCAGGCATGTGAATATCCATGAAAATTAGATCATACTTTTCATGGTTGGAAAGAAAAATCTCCACAGTTTCCTTACCATTGTTGGCAACATCCACATGGTATCCTGCTTTTGTTAACATATGAACGGCAAGCTTCTGATTCAAGGGATTATCTTCTGCCAACAGGATCTGAATCGAATGTTTGGCCTCTTCAACCAGGGTGTGCTGAGTCAGAACTTCTTTACGCCGGATTTTATCTTCAGTCTCCACTTCTGCCCCAAGCAGCCTCATTACCATAGAATACATCTTCTCCCGCTGAATGGGTTTGGGCAAGAATCCGTCAAATCCACTCTCCTTGAAACGGTGAATCTGCTTGGCAGTGGATGAAGAAAATGCCAGGATGGGGACCTTGGATATTTGTTCATCTGGGTGGTTCCGGATCATCTGTGATACCTCATAGCCGCTGATATCGGGCATTTGTATGTCCAGGATGATGATATCAAAAGCCTTGCTAGAATTCATGGCATCTTCAACAGCTGGAAGCACCTGGTCTCCCCTTTGCTGCAGAGTACAGACCATGCCAATTTGCTGAAGCATATGCTCCAGAATTTCCAGGTTGTTTAGGTTGTCATCCACAAGAAGGACATGTTTTCCCCTCAATTCCTCAGATGACATCTTTCTCACCTTTTTTGCCCTGGTCTTCCCTACCCAAGCGGTGAAATGGAAGGTGCTCCCTTTACCCAATTCACTCTCAACCCATATTTTCCCTTTTAATAATCGAACAATCTGCTTGCATATCGCCAATCCCAGGCCGGTACCCCCATACTTTCGAGTAGTGGAACCATCGGCCTGTTGAAATACCTCAAATACTGTATTCAATTTTTCCTCTGGAATACCAATCCCCGTATCCCGAACACTGAAGTGAAGTTTCAACTGGTCATTGGTCTCTTCCTCCAGTTCCAGTTTTAACTCTATTTCACCCTTGTCAGTAAACTTAGCTGCATTGACCATCAGGTTCAACAATACCTGCCGAATACGTCCCGCATCACTGTTGATCAATGCTGGAACATCATCATCAATACGACATAAAACCTCCACCGACTTCTGCTCCAGACGCGGGATGATCAGATGACTTACATCAAACGCTGTCAATTCGACATCAAAATCAATATATTGAAGGGCCATTTCCCCTGCTTCTATTTTAGAGAAATCCAGGATTTCATTGATCAGGGAAAGCAATGCCTCTCCACTCTTGGTGATGTTCCGGGCAAAATCGACCTGTTCATCGGTTAATTTGGAATCCAGCAGCATATCGGCAAAACCAATAACCCCATTCATTGGTGTGCGAATCTCATGGCTCATCCTGGCCAGGAACATGCTCTTGGCCTCATTAGCGGATTCAGCTGCCACTCGGGCCAGATTAAGGTCATGGGTTCGTTCGGCCACCAGCTCCTCCAGATGGGTTTTTTGTTTTTTAACCCGTCGCATCCGACTGGTATAAAACAGCACAAACAAAATCAGGTCTGCCAGAAAGGAGGAAGGATATGTATGATCAAGGACACTCCCTCCTCATTCCATACGCCGTCACTGTTGGAGGCCTTGATCCTCAACGTGTATGTATTCGACGGCAATCCCGAAAAGCTGACAAAATTCCGGTTTCCTATATTAATCCAGTCGTCATCAAATCCTTCCAGTTTGTAAGCATACATATTCTTCTGCGGGTCCACATAGTGGAGGGCTGCGAATTCAAAGGAAAAGAGTCGGTCTCTGTGGCTCAGGGTGATCTCTTTTGTTTCCGACAGTGATTGTGTCAGTATAACCCTGTTTTTTTTCCCTTTGCCAATGGGAACCTCTTCATTGAGAAGGGAAAAATGGGTCAGCGCCACAGTCGGAATAATGGAATCATCGGTGATTTGGTCAGGGTGGAACATGCTGAAACCATTAATCCCGCCAAAGATCATGACGCCGTTGCTTAATGTAACAGAGGGGCCTAAATTAAACTCATTATCCTGGAGTCCATCTGTAGCGGTATAATTTTTAAAGGTTTCATTTTCAGGATTAAATTTGGAAATACCGATATTGGTGCTCACCCACAGGTTCCCCTCCCTGTCTTCCTGGATGGCATATATAACATTGTTGGGTAAGCCGTCCCTTTCAGTATAGGCTTTGAATTTTCCACTTTCCCTATGGAAACGGTTTAGTCCCATATCCATGGTGCCGATCCACAATGTCTGATTTTGATCCTCGTGCATACTGTAGATGCCGTTGCTGCTGATGCTGTCGGGATTTTTTGGATCATGCTTGTAGTAAATAAAATGATCTTTTTCTTGATTGTATCTGTTTAGCCCCCCTCCCTGGGTTCCTATCCAAATTGTTTTTTTACTATCTCTAAATAAGGCTGTGATTCTATTATTGGAAAGGCTGGTCGGATCAGAAGGATTGTTGACATAGAAAACACACTCTTTGGTTTTTGGGTTATATTTAACCAATCCCGAACGACCACCGCACCAGATAAATCCCTGATGATCTTCTGCTAATCCAAATGAATCCCCTTCCAGCGTTCCAGAACATTCATTTGTTTTGTCTACTTTTAGG
>CBFDCH010000053.1:0-8869 GCA_965603235.1 uncultured bacterium
TCAAAATGGGGAAATAGACCGACTACCTCATCCGGTTTTTCTATCTCCTGCTGGCCAGGAAAAATTTAAAGCTGGCCAGGGCACAGAGGAAAGAGAAAAGCGCAATGGTAAGGAGTATAATCACATCCTTGCCACCTGCTGAAGCAAAAGCCTTGCCCATGCGGGGCAAAATTCGAAAAAGAAGAACCAAATGGTAAAGGGAAAAAATGGTACAGCAAATAACCACCAGCAGGGCAAAGATCCGTTTATCCAAAAGGATCAGATAGCCAAAAAGGAGAAATAAAACCGGAACAAGGCTTATTACAAATGTCTCCAGAGCCCACTCAACTCCCCTGAAGGAACCAGCTTGAGTGATGAAGAGTAAGAGTGGCACACCCAGCGAACAAACAAGGGCCAGGCTATAGAAAATTATTTTTTTCCTGGTTTTTTTTTGCCCCAGATAAAAGAAAAAACCCGCAATTAAAAAAAAGACAAATACAACCGCAGCGTGCGTAAGTCTATCCTCACCCAGGTAGATGCTGGTGAGAGGGACAGTATGGGTGATGAAATAGGCGGCCGCCAAAAAAACGGCAAATAAGAAAGAACCCATTGCAGCGGTTATTTTTTGCTTTTGCATTTCTCACCTCTACATCTTAATAACATACCATATTATTTTTTCAACCAAGTGAGTAAATGAAAGCAAAAAATAATGACCGGGCAACACCGTATCACGTCCCTACATTATGTAATGGTTTTTGTGCTTTATTCGATTTTCAACCCGGAATATAGCAATTGCTTAATCTCTGCTCCCGTTCTTTGAACTGTATGGTTGATTTCCTTGGCTCGGATGGCCAGATCTTTTTTAAAGGTCTCATCTTCAATACCTTCAAGGTTGATCATTACATTATAGAGTGCGCCTTCAGCTGCCGTGGAAGCTGTTAATCCAGCCACGCCCGAATCAGATAGAGAGTTGGTGTTCCCCTTTTGGACCACTTCCAAAGCCAAATCGACCAGATCCCGGCACTTTTCCAGAACCGAGAAGGGGACCAAGGTCGCTTCTTTGGTGGCATCCTGAATGGCCGTGTTTCTGATTTGCTGTTCCTCCTCCGTCTTCTTCGGAAAGGAAAAGGCATCCATTATTTTATTAAATGCATCGGTATCTTTATCTATGGCATTAACAAAAAAATCTTTTAATTGTTGTGCCCGGTCAGAGGTTGCAATCATCTCTTCTCTCACCTCTTTATAGGCTCTTTTGCTATAAGTCAAATTACCAACCATTGAACTGAGGCCGGCCGAGAGAGCGCCACAAAGGGCAGCCACACTACCGCCTCCAGGTGCTGGCGAATCTGAAGCCAATTCATCGGCAAACTGATAAATATTCATTGAAGCCAGAACACCTTTTTTTCTAAGCTTGTATTCGATAATTCGCTCATTGGGATCAAATTCGGAAATTTCATTCATTCCAAGGCTTTGAATAGCCATGCGCACCATTTCGGTTTCAGACACCCCGGTGGTACTTTCCTGTTTTTCCAGGTAATGACGGCCCACTGCCAGCATGGCTTGCAGCGGCACCAATCCGACCATTTCACTGCCAGTCACCCGGGCGCCAAATTGGACAGCGTATTTCTCCGATTCCTCAAAGACCCGGTAAAGGGGGGTGGTCTTATAGTCCATAATATTGTAACTGAGCTGTGCCATACAATACTCATCGATGTACCAACCCATCCCCTGTACCTTTGTCAGGCTTCCCGGAACCTGTTCCCGAATTCCTGTCTCTTTATTCTTAACCATTCGCCCCTTTTCCCTCACCCGTTTGGCCACCTTGTTGGCCAGATTCACACTACGAGTATTCAGGTTGATGTTGTAGGCAATCAAAAAATCTCTGGCGCCAATGGCAGTGGCACCGGATCTGGCGTTAAATTCAGCTTCGCCAAAATCAGGTCGAAATTCTTCCTTTTCAAGTTTCTCAGGCAGGGCTTCATATTCACCCTGCCGGATATCGGGCAGCCTGTACCGTTCGGGCCTGGTTGCCGCTTCAGCATACAGGTAAACCGGAATACCCAGCTCATCAGCCACACGCTGGCCCACTTTTTTTGCCAGCTCCACACAATCTTCCATAGTAACCCCGGATACCGGAACAAAGGGGCACACATCCGTGGCTCCCATTCGTGCGTGGGTTCCATTGTGCTTGGACATATCTATCAACTCTGCAGCCTTTTTAATTGCCTGGAACGCAGCTTCAGTCACTCCCTCCGGAGTACCGGCCAGGGTAACCACAGTCCGGTTGGTGTCTTTACCCGGATCAACATCCAGGAGCATGGCCCCCTCAACCTTCTCTATTTCAGCAGTTATTTTTTCGATTACAGCCATGTCCCTACCTTCAGAGAAGTTGGGTACACATTCTACAATTTTATCCACATCATCCTCCTTGAGTTCTTGGTTTAATATGTTTCCAGGTTTCTGCTCTATTTTACTAAGATCAAATCTCCAGGTCAAATTTTTTCAAATTCTCTATTGCCTGCTCATATCCAGCATCCGCATGCCTGATAATTCCCATGGCTGGATCATTATGCAAAACCCGCTTGAGGGCTTCTTCAGCCCGCGGACTACCATCTGCCAAAACGACCATTCCCGCATGCTGGGAATAACCAATGCCAACACCGCCGCCATGATGAAAGGATACCCAGGTGGCCCCTGAACTGGTATTGGCCATCAGATTGAGTAAGGGCCAATCTGACACGGCATCTGTACCATCCTTCATCCCCTCGGTCTCCCGGTAGGGAGAAGCGACAGATCCGCAGTCGAGGTGATCTCTGCCAATAACCACCGGAGCTTTCACCTTTCCTTCCTTCACCAGGTTGTTAAAGAGCAAGCCGGCTTTCACCCTCTCCCCCATGCCCAACCAGCAAATTCTGGCCGGTAATCCCTGGAAGGCAACCTTTTTCCTGGCCTCCTCCAGCCAGCGAATCAGGTGCTTGTCATTGGGAAAAGTCTCTTTTAATGCTTCGTCAATGGTAAAAATATCCTCTTCTTCGCCTGATAGGGCTGCCCAGCGAAAGGGCCCCTTGCCTTCACAGAACAAATGACGGATAAATGCCGGTACAAAACCGGGGTAATCGAAGGCATTCTCCTCACCACCCTGGCGGGCAAACTCCCGCAGATTGTTGCCATAATCAAAGGTAATGCTGCCCCTTTGCTTTAATTTCAACATAAAAGAGACATGACGGGCCATACTCTTTAACGAGCGCTCAGTATATTCCTTGGGATCACTCTGCCTCAATTGCAGTGCCCGCTCCAGAGAAATCCCGGCCGGCACATACCCGTTCAATGGGTCATGAGCAGACGTTTGATCAGTGAGTACTTCTGGTGTGATGTTGTCCTGGTAAAGTTTTTCCAGAACATCACCAATATTGCCAACCAAGCCAACAGACAGGGATTCCTTGTTTGCCTTGGCTTCTAAAATCCAGGTCTTGGCCTGGTCATAGGAATCGGTCATCTTGTCCAGATAACGGGTATGCAACCTCTTCTTAATCCGTTCCGGATCCACATCCACTCCCAGATATACCGCATCATTCAGAGTGGCTGCCAGAGGCTGGGCTCCTCCCATGCCTCCCAAACCGCCTGATACCACAAGTTTTCCACGCAAAGAACCGCCAAAGTGTTTGTCTGCCAGCACTCCGAATGTTTCATAAGTACCCTGCAAAATCCCTTGAGTACCGATATAAATCCAGCTTCCGGCTGTCATCTGGCCAAACATGATCAGTCCCCGCTCCTTTAGTTTATTAAAATGATCCCAGTTGGCCCAATGTGGAACCAGGTTGCTGTTGGCAATCAGTACTCGCGGAGCGTGTTCATGGGTGGGCAAAACACCAACTGGTTTACCCGATTGAACCAGCATGCTGTGATTATTATCCATCTGCAGCAATACTTCAATGATTTTTTCAACTGCCTCTCTGTTTCTGGCAGCCTGGCCGCTGCCTCCATACACAATCAATTGAGACGGATCTTCAGCAACTTCAGCATCCAGGTTGTTCAAAAACATACGCAGAGGAGCTTCAGTCTGCCAGGATCGGGCATGCAATTGACTGCCGCGGGGTGCTTGATAATGGGGGTGTTTGGCATATTTTTCAATAAATTTTTTAAATTCCATAGATTCACCTCCAGAAATAGTGATTCCTAAACCGGTTACCCCAGAGAACCCACCTCTTTCTCAACTTCTTCCAGGATTTCACAAGATTTTACCAATTCCTTCATTCGTGTGTGGTCAGGGTATAGGGGCCTGTCAATATCCAGAAAGTCAACATATTTTCGAATGACCGATTTGGCCTTGATAACCCCTTTGCCAAAAGTGTAGTCCCTGAAATCAAGGGCCTGGGCAGCGGCCATAAATTCAATACCCAGGATACCATAGGCATTATCCAGGATCTGAAAGTTTTTGATGGCCGTATTCATACCCATTGAGACAAAATCTTCCTGGTCTGCGGCAGCAGGTATGGATTGTATGGATGCGGGCATGGAGAGTATCCGCTGCTCAACGATTTGCATATCCGCGGTATACTGGCTAAGCATCAACCCGGACATCATGCCGCCGCCCTTGGTTAAAAAGGCAGGCAGACCAACACTCAACGCAGGATGATTCAAACGGTTCATCCTTCTTTCCGATAGTACACTCACCATGGTTACGGCTACTCCGGCCATGTCCATGGGCAGTGAAACCGGTGATCCCTGAAAATTTGCCCCGGACAACTGCAATTTTTGCTTGGGGAAGAAAATGGGATTATCACCCACACCATTTAATTCTATCTCTACCTGTGAACGGGCATAGTCCAATGCGTCATGAGCCGCTCCAATCACCTGTGGTGTTGATCTCATGGAGTAGGCATCCTGGACCTTGCACTTCAGTGTCCCCTCTTTTAAATCTCCACCGGCAATCAATTTCTGAATGGCAGCGGCCGTCCGGACTGCACCAGCGAATCCCCGCGCCTCATGCAGTAACGGAGTGTAGGGTTTCATATTGGCCATCAACGCTTCAAGAGACATGGCCGCTGCAATTTCCGCCTGCTTCATCCAGTGCTGGGCATCGCAAAGAAAAATAGCACTCATGGCTGTCAGGACATTTGAACCATTTATTGTTGCCAGTCCATCCCTGGCCTTCAAGCCGGGAATGGGAATTCCAGCTCTATCCATTGCTTCCTTGCCACTGAGAAGATCCCCATTGTAGTATGCCTCTCCTTCACCCAAAAGGAGCAGAGCTATTTGTGACATGGGCGCCAGGTCACCACAGGCTCCCACCGAACCCTTCTGGCAGACAAAGGGAATCACTCCTCGATTGAGCATATCAACCAGGGTTTGGGCAATTACCGGCCGGCAACCGGAATGTCCCTTGGATAGAACATTGATACGCCCGGCCATTGCTCCGCGAACATACTCTTCCGGCGCAGGATCTCCAATACCAGCGGCGTGATTGTAGATCAGGTAGCGTTGGAAGTCTTCTATTTTATCATCCGGCAATACTACTTCAGAGAATTCACCGATTCCGGTATTTACACCATACATAATCTCTTTGGCCTGAATCTTCTCTTCAAGCATTGCCCGACAAACTGTGATCCTATCAATTGCATCGGGGTGCAGCTCGACTTTTTCCTTAAACCGGGCAATTCTCACCACCTTTTCGATAGTTAATCCTTCTCCATTTAATACTATTGCCATAATATCCTCCTGTTTTTTTGATAATTCATTTTTACCATGGTGCCGTCTACAAAACGTCTATTTTTCCTCCCTTTTCTAAAAAAAATGGGCCCTTTTTTTTTTTATTGCTTTTTTTCTTGGAATTGGCTAGAATATATTTTTCAAGAGGAGGAAAAGCATGACATTAAAAAGAAAAATCACCTTTATCCTGGTAATAACTTTTGCATTTTCATTGTACCTGTCTGCCCAGCCCAAGCCTGTAGATCCGGTAAATTGGCGCAAACTGACACCTTTCCTGGTTGACATTGAGGGATGGAAAGCCAAGGCAGATGCAAAGGGGCGAACCATGTCCATGCAAAACTTCAAGATCTCAAACGCCAGCCGTAAATATGTAGCCGGAGATAAATCATTAGAAATAGAAATTATTGACGGCAGCTATCACCCAATGATGTACGCCTCTTTTAAAATGTTAAAAAACTTTGAAATCGACACATCTGATGAATATGTAAAAAAGTGCACCATTAAAGACAACCCGGGCATTGAACAGTTCAAGTACAAAAGGAAAAGGGGAACCGTCATGGTATTGGTGGCTGATCGCTTCCTGGTGAAACTGGAAGCCAGGAATATCAAGGATACCGCTGAACTGAAAAAAATCACTCTGTCCTTGGATCTGGCAGAATTAGCAAAACTGGCAAAATAATTACCTCTTTATAGTGTAGACGTACCCGGCTCTAATCTTAACCAATATCTCTCTTGGAGACGGATAAATTAGCAGAACTATCTCATTTGCGGGAAGCGAATAAAAGCGCCATCAGAAAAAATGATATCATAATTGAAATGATCCATCCTCTGAACAACATAAGGTCCGATCTCACTCCAATCCATACTGCCGTCTTTTCCTCCTGAACCGATGGAATATAGGTCTGTTCCGCCTTCCGCCTGATAGAACCACATATTTCCCCAACCATCAGTCCGGGACATGGCCCGGATATAAAATGGCACCAAAATGGTATAAATTTCTTCAGGTGGAGCATCAGGAGCTACAAACACATCTGTTTTATAGGCCTCTATGGCAGTTCCCATCGATTTTATATCGCCCATCGTGGCTTTCTGCTTGCCCTTTTGCAATGCCATCATCAAATTGGGAATCGCAATTGCGGCGATAATCCCGATAATGGCGATAACTATTAATAATTCAACCAGGGTAAATCCGCCCCTCTCTACTGATTTTTTCATGTTATGTTCCGAAACAATTGAATGCAATTTAGATTCCAAAATCGATAAATTTATATTTTTTACTGTCAAATTGCCAAAAAGGTCCCTATAATACAAATATACTCAGCCAAACCAAAAAAATAATATTCACTCAATCGTTATTGGGTTGCACAAAACCACAAGAATTGACAAATATTGTCAGAACGGTAACTATTTTTGTCAACTTTTTGCCTGTGCAAAATAACCCATCTCATTTATTCTGAAAGTTTTTAATATTTTGTTGACAAAAACAACATTCAATATTAATATATTAACCAGTTGGTTAAACCAACCGGTTGGTTATTAAAAATGAAAAAATCAAAAAACACCAAAGAACAAATTTTAGCCGCGGCTTTAAAAGAATTTGCCACCCACGGGTATGCAGGAGCCCGGATGGAAAAAATTGCCAGGCGGGCAAACATCAATAAGGCCATGCTATTTTATTATTTTTCATCGAAAACCCTCCTTTATCAGGCTGCCATCAAAAAATCCTTTTCCAAAATTCTGCCCATCATAGCAAAGTTATTTACCCCCCTGCTGACACCCAGCCGTTTCCTGGAAATGGTGCCTAAATTTCACATGCAATTCATGAGAAAAAACAAGGATCTAATAAAAATATTGAGCTTTGACATGCTTCATAACCATGAACATGTTGGCCCCATAATCAAGGAAATGTTGAATGAACCACCGATCCAGGGATTCCAACTATTGCAGAAACTGGTTGACAAGTGGTACAAAAAAGGATTGATCACAGAGCCGGATCCGATGAATTTTATCACCAATGTCATTTCTTTAACTATATTCACCCTGATTGCCGGTCCGCTGCTGCAAACTGCCCTCAAAGATCAGCCAATGCCTGAAGATGAATTCTTCCAGCACAGGATCAAAAGCATAACCAATCTTCTAAAAAGGGGGATGTTAACATGAGACAAATCACTCTCATTTTTATACTGTTCAGCGTGGGTTTGAATTTATTCTCCGCCATCACTTTGCAGCAAGCGATAGAAAAAGGCATCAAGATTAATCTTCAATGCCAGAATCAGGAGTTGCAGGAAAAAATACAGCTGATCCATCAACAGACTACGAGGCTCAACCGATTTTTCACTATAAATGCCGGCGGCTCGTACCTTTACAGATCGCAGGAGATGGAAATCATCATGCCGGACCGACAGGTGGCACCCGGACTGGTAGTACCGGGGAATAGGATCAAAGCTGGGAGCAAACACAACTTTGATTTTAAAATCTCCCTGTACCAACCCCTATACACTGGAAATATTCTCAGCAACCTTAACAGGGTGGAAGCTTTAAATACCCGCCAGCAGAAGAATCAAATATTGTTGGTTAAAGTTGAGACCAGCTCAGCAATCAAAACTTCATTCTACAACTATAGATCCCATGTTAATAAAGAGTGTTCATTGCTGGCACTACTGAAACAACTCCAACTCCATAGCCAAAAACTTAAAAACCTGTTCGACGAAGAGTTGATCACCGAGAGCAGTCTCCTGGAAACCGAGGCCAAGATTCAGGAATGGAAGCTAAAACTGGTTGACCTGAACTTGCTAAAGAGGAATGAAAAAATATTTTTCCATAAGTTATGCGGCCTGGACATTGATACCATACAACCCGCCAATCAAGAACATGTTGCCGGTTTCGAACAATCATTTTCATCCTTTAAAAGCAATCATCCGCTGATACTATCCCTGGATCAAAAAATCTCCATTTTGAAACTGCAAAAAAAAATAAAAAGGGGAGAAGCCCTGCCTCAAATCAATGGTTTTTCAGAGCTCCATTACGGCAAGCCAGGGATCGATTTTTTTAAGAACGAATGGTCTTTATATCTACAGGCAGGCATAAGTGTTGATTTCAAACTATTCCAGTGGCATAAAAACAAACGGGATGTCGCCATAATCGACCAGGTAGAAATACCCGATCAGCGAAATGCCACCAA
>CBFDCH010000054.1:0-8804 GCA_965603235.1 uncultured bacterium
TGACAATTTAGAAAAATCAACCTCAACCGGTGTGGCGATTTTGGCGCTGGCAGCTTCAGTAAGGATACGAATTCCGCCGTGATAGTGGTGATATGCCCGGGCCGGCGTCCAGGCGTCGAACCAGATACTGTGGATGACGCCGCCCTTGTTTTCTGCGGTTAACTCGGAGGCAATAAATGTTCCCAGAGTAGAGGCCTGTTGAGCCAGGATAGGATCCACATTGGGCTCATAAGGATCCACGTAGGGCGGCACAAAAAACCGTGCGCCCCGACCACCCATCTGGTGCATGTCCAGAACGATTTGTGGATGCCATTGGTTATGGATTTTTATGGTAAGCTGGGTCTCTTTCTGGGTAAACATATACCAGTCACGATTGTCATGACCCACGTAAGTGTTGTAAAGCCAGGGCATGCGCCCCCCTTCGTATTTGGTTCCCATGTATTTCTTGTACCAATCCACCACCATGCGAATACCATCGGGATTGTGCATGGGGATCATGACAATAATCACATTGTTTAAAATGTTCAGGGTGGAGGGGTCATTTTTTGTGGCCAGGTCATAGGCCAGCTGCATGGACATTTGCGAGGCGCCGATCTCCGTGGCGTGAATGGAACAATTGATCATCACAATGGTCTTGCCCCTGGCTATTATTTCCGCGGCCCTTTTACTACTGATTCTGCGGGGATCAGCCAGTAATTGCTGATATTGTTTGTAGGTATCTGCGTTACTTATGTTGGCTTCCGAGCTGATCAGAGCAGCAATAAAGGGATTGCCCATGGTGGTTTTGCCCAGGGTCTGGACTTTAATACGCCTGCTTGAGCGATCAAGAATTTGAAAATATTTTACAATCTGGTCCATGTCAGCCAGTTTCCGGGCAGTACCAATTTTAAAACCGAGGAACTCTTTGGGAGATTGAACCTTGGCTGGAATTACCTGGACCAGAAATATGGCCGCTAAAAAGATGACAATGGGTTTTATTTTATCCATGAATCCTCCAATTGAAGGGCGTTGAACGATTGCCTGATGACAATGTCATGAAATATTTTATCGGTTAAAACGGATATATGCAAGTCTAAAAAGGAAGAGTTAAAAAAAATTAAGAAAACCATCGGGCAGAAATCAGCTTGACTTTCGTATATCAATAGGCTATAGACAACAACATGTTTGAACTGTTTCTCGATTTTATTTTATCAACAGCAAAGGATATAAATGACCTGTTATGGGGGCCCGGCACCCTGATTTTTATTGCCCTGGTTATGGTCTATTTCACTATCAGATCCGGTTTTTTTCAAATGCGTAAATTTCCTTACATTATGAAAAATACCTTTGGCCGCATGTTTGAAAAAGGAGACACTGAGAGTGGTCGCCGCATCACCCCTTTCCAGGCGGCCACCACATCCCTGGCTGGAACCGTGGGCATGGGAAACATTGCCGGCGTGGCAGTGGCTATTGGCATTGGCGGACCTGGAGCCATTTTTTGGATGTGGCTGCTGGCCATCCTGGGCATGACCTTAAAAACCGCTGAAATCACCCTGGCAGTACACTACAGAGAAGTGGATAAAGAGGGAAATTTATTCGGTGGTCCCATGTTTTACATTCGCAAGGGACTGGGCTGGAAACCTCTGGCCGTTGCCTTCAGCGTAGGCATGATTTTGGACGCTTTGTTGAGTGCCACCTTACTGCAACCCCATACGGTTGGCCGGGCTTTTTTAAAGAGTTATAATGTGAATCCTTACCTGGTGGCCTTTTTGATGGCAGTGGTCACCGGCCTAGTGGTAATTGGCGGCTTGAGACGAATCGGCCAATTTTGTGAGAAACTTGTTCCGCTCATGTCCCTGGTTTATATACTGGCAGGTCTGACTATAGTGGCGGTCAATATAGGAAAGATTCCGCAGGTTATACTGGATATTTTCAAATACGCCTTTACCCCGGCGCCGGCCTTTGGCGGTTTGGCAGGTGCATCCATTATTGCTATCAGCGCTGGTATCAGGGAAGGGGTTTCCAAAGGGATGTTTTCCAATGAAGCGGGCCAGGGATCAGCGCCCATGGCCCATGCTGCGGCAGTCACCAAACATCCTTTTCAGCAGGGCATTTGGGGGGCATTTGAGGTGTTTGTGGATACCATTATCATTTGCACCATAACCGCATTTGTGGTGTTATCCACCGGCAAATTGTCAGGGGGCGAAAAGGGTATTGATCTCGTGATCAGTGCTTTTGGCACTGTTTTTTCCGAGGGGGTGGCCGGGATTTTGGTGGCCTTTTCCATCCTCACCTTTTGTTTAACCACCCAGATCGGTTTTTTTGTTTATTATGAAACATCTGTTGTGGATATCTTTGGCAAAAAACCAATGGGAATTTTAAAATGGTTTTACCTGATTCCCGGTATTATTTTTGCCGGTGTAGCCAATGTGGATGACATCTGGGTGTTGGCCGGTATCACGGTGGCCGTGTGTTCCATACCAAATATGATAGCTGTCCTTTTTCTCAATAATGCTTTTTTTAAACTAATGAAAGATTTTTTGAGTGGAGAAAATCGTTATGCCACCGACAAAGTGGATGGAAAAGAAAATCTTGTTAAAATTCCGGGAAAGAAATAGTTTTATTCAGGATGAGACCCGGCCTTGCTGAAATCAAATTTGGCATTGATAAACACCAGCACCATCGCTATAGCTGAAGTGATTTTAAGCCATTCGGGCATGAATTTACCGCCCGGGGAGACAAAGCTTAAATTACCGCTGCTGGTGGTGAAAAAAAGGTCAAATAAAAGACCCATTAATACGGAGATGACCACAATGGTCAGGACATAGAGAATGGTGATTTTTTTTCCCATCCGTTTGTAGACAAAGGAGATGGTTACTGTATTGGTGGCCGGGCCGGCGATAAGCAGGGCCAGAGCAGC
This sequence comes from uncultured bacterium, assembly GCA_965603235.1. Taxonomy (GTDB): domain Bacteria; phylum Acidobacteriota; class Aminicenantia; order UBA2199; family UBA2199; genus CBFDCH01. The sequence continues at coordinate 2,900 of CBFDCH010000054.1, forward strand.
TCCAGGGAGTACGCCTTTGGCAATCAGGGAGGCGGCGATTGGTATGGAACCGGTGGCGCAGATATAGATTGGTACTGAAATGAGCAGGATTACCAAATAGGTTAAAAATGGACTTTGCAGGTATTTGCTGCCGAAATCGGATGGAACCAGGGCGGCAATTGCCCCTCCCACCAATACTCCGATAATCAGCCATTTGGCAATTTCCCCGGGAATTACTTTAAAACCGTAATCAAACACATTTTTAAACGACTTTTTTTGTTTCCGGTTATTGGCTGAGATTTTTGGCTCAGCGTTCTTGTTTTCGTCCTTTTCGCTGATATGGGTGGCAGCGCCCACAGCAATGCCTGAAACCAGGGAGGCCAGAGGCCTGAACAGGGCATATAGGGGGCCCAGCAGGGCATAGGTGGCAAAAATGGAATCAATACCACTGGAAGGGGTAGAGACCAGGAAGGCCATGGTGGAGCTCTTGGATGCTCCATCCCGCCGGAGCGATTCTGCCAGGGGAATTACCCCGCAGGAGCAGACCGGCAGTGGTATACCAAAGAGCGTGGCTTTTATGGAAGCCAGAGTCCCCCCATGTGAAAAGTGTTTCTGGATATAGGTCTCACCCAGGAGTGTATGCAGCAGGCCGGCAAAGAAAAATCCGATCAGCAGGTAGGGACTTATTTCAAGAAACAGGTGGATTGTTTCCTGCAGGATTTTCAGTATGAATTCAAACACTGTCTCTTTTTTTCATATAATCTTCAATGGCGCCTTTAATGCCCTCTTCGGCTAAAATTGAGCAATGCATCTTTTCAGGCGGCAGGCCGTCAAGGGCTTCGGCAACGGCTTTGTTGGATATGGTCAACGCTTCATTTATATTTTTACCGATTATCATATCAATGGCCATCGAGCTGGTGGCAATGGCTGCCACACAGCCAAAGGTTTCATACTTGGCATCCACAACGATATCGTTTTCCACTTTTATATATATCCACATGACGTCGCCGCATTTTGGATTACCCACTTTGCCGATACCATCGGCAGGCTCTATTTTACCGTAATTTTTGCTGTTTTTGAAACTATCCATCACTTTTTGACTGTAGAGCATGGTTTACTCCTTTTATTTATTCTGCCAGAAGGGAGACATTTGTCTGAGACGTTCTACCACCGGAGGAAGTGCCTCAATCAATTTGTCAGCATCTTCTTGTGTGTTGTATTTTCCCAGGCTGATCCTTAAACTGCCGTGCGCGTCTTCATGCTTCAGGCCCAGGGCCAGCAACACGTGGGAAGGATCAAGAGATTTGGATGAGCATGCGGAGCCGGAAGAGAGGGCAAATCCCTGTTGATCCATCAGGGCCAGGATCGATTCCCCCTCAATGTGTTTAATGGAGACATTCAGAGTATTGTACAACCGCTGGTCCGTATCACCGTTAATCAGGATCTCCGGGATGGTCTGTTGAATACCCGCCTGTATCTTATCCCGCAACGGCCGGATAATTTTCTCTTCCTCAGCCATTTCTGCCTGAGCCAGCTCACATGCTTTTCCCAGACCCACGATGCCGGGAACATTTTCCGTTCCTCCCCGCAAACCTCTCTCGTGGCCTCCTCCGAATACCATGGGCATCAGTTTGATGCCCTTTTTCACATAGAGTCCTCCCATCCCTTTCGGACCGTATATCTTATGGGAAGAAAAACTGAGCATATCGATATCCAGGGTTTTCACGTCCAGGGCAATTTTACCGGTGGTTTGCACCGCGTCTGTATGAAACAAGACTCCGGCTTCATGAGCTATACGGGCCATTTCCTGGATCGGCTGTAATGTGCCGATCTCATTGTTGGCGTGCATAATAGAGACCAAAATTGTATTTTTCTTCAGCGCTTTTTTGTATATGTCGATGTCAATCAATCCCCTGTTGTTGATTGGGAGATATGTGACTTCATATCCATTCTTTTCAAGATGTTTACAGGTATTGAGAACCGCAGGATGTTCGATCTGTGAAGTGATAATATGGTTCCCTTTATCCCGCAGTTTATGTGCCACTCCCAGGATGGCAAGATTATCAGATTCGGTTCCTCCTGAGGTTAAAACGATCTCCTGGGTTTGTGCATTGAATAGAGCGGAGATTTTCTCCCTGGCATTTTCAATGGCATTGTGTGCTTCACCGGCTCTGCGATAAAAAGAAGAAGGATTATGGAAGTTATTGGAAAAAAAAGGCTCCATTTCTTTGACCACTCGGGGATCAGTTGGCGTGGTGGCATTGTAATCAAAATAAAATTTGACGTCCATTTTTTCTCCTTGTTTAAATATAACCTAATTGGTTACATTTGTCAACATTAAGTCCCTTTTGAATTTTATTTTGAATTGGATTCAATGATTACCTCCTGCTGATCAGATGAAAGTTTCATTTTTATTTTTTCACCATGGTTTGCCGGGGATTAATCCAGGGGCCAGAATTGGTTGTCATACCAGATTTGTTCGCGCAACTGGTTGTCCAGATCTGCCAGCATTTCCATATGCCCTTTCTCCCATTCGGTCAGCCAGCTGAACATTTTTTTCTCATCGTTTGACTCAGCTATCGACTCCTGTTGAGAATAAAAGGCAACAGCGTTTTTTTCAAATTCCAATGCCGCTGAAATGGCGGCAGCCTCGTAACCAGCCCCGCTAACCTCGGTAATGATTTTATCGGTTAAGATATCCTCATGGGAGGGGGGAGAGGTAAGGTCAACCTCTTCAACTTTAAAAGGAGAACCTTTTTTTACCAGAACAAATTGGCTGGCCAACACTTCGATGTGTTTATCTTCCTCTTTTGCCAGAAAGACAAAAAGATCTTTAACCGCCTGGCTGGCGCTGGACTGCACCACTGATTCATACAAAGCCTTGCCGCGGTGTTCCAGTAGAATTGCTCCTTTGAGAATATCCAATTTGTTCTGATCCTTCATATGACCTCCTGCGGCAATTTTATCACAAATTGGAGCAACAATAAATGGGTAATGTAAAAGTTGACTAAAATGGTAAAGTATACTATATCAATGAATTGAGGGAGGTCCTTTTCAACAAGGAGTTATCATGGAAAACAGAGCAAAAAAACAATCTATATTTCAGGAATTTGATCCCCTGAATTTCCGTATGTTTCAGGTGATGGACGCCAATGGCAAGATTGTTAATAACAAGTGGAAATCAGAGGTAACAGACAAAATAGCGCTTGAGGCTTACAAACAGATGCAATTTGCCAGGGTCTCCATCTCAAGAAACAGGGGATCCCTGGGGGGTAAAAGATTTTGCAAATATTGTTCAATCTCAGGGGCAATGATGTCCATGGCTGTTAGAGGTTAAATTCTTTTCCTTCTGCAACTGCCTGGCATTTCAGGGTGGAAGCGCTCTTTTTTATAATTTCCTGGCAATGCTCAACCATTTGATCCAGTTGATTATCCTTTCTTTCCTGGTTATGGTGAAATAGCCCAAAGTGTTTTACTTTTCCATCCAGGGCCAATTGCAGCGCATCAGTATACACCGAGTGGCCCCATCCTTTGGTATGTTTATATTCTCCCGGGGTGAATTCCGAGTCGTGTATCAATAGATCAACGCCCGATACAAATTCCAGATAGTGGTCATAGGTAAGTCCTTGAGGATGTTGATAGGTCAATTCGTTGTCAGTGAGGAATACGAAGGTTTTGCCATTTTCGATGAATTTATAACCGAGGCCGCGGTTGGGATGGCTGATATGGATGGGAATAATCTGGATTGACTCAAGTTGAAAGGGTTCCTCACAGGAGCTGAGATATAACATTTCCGCCTTTATATCATCGAAATTGATTGGGAAATAGGGAGGAGACATGGAACTCTTTAAAATATCCCGGGTCGATTGCTGGGCAAATGGACAGCCATAAACATTGATATATACACCTTTTTTGTAGAGAGGTTTAAAAAACGGCAGGCCCCACAAATGGTCCACGTGAGCATGGGTGAATAGCAGGTTGAAATTGTTGCGGTTTTCATTGATCAGGATATTGCCAAGACGTCGAATACCCGTACCGGCATCCACAATGATCAATTCATCGTTATCGTTTCTGATTTCCATGCAGGTGGTGCTGCCACCGTACTTTAAATAGTGTTTGCCGCATACAGGGATAGACCCTCGGGAACCCCAGCATTTAATCCTCAAGTGCTTCCTCCAAATCTATTATACCAAATTCCAGGCCCAGCGGCATAATTATTTTTTACCTGGCACTGAGGGCTTGGTGAGTTTATGGGGATTGAGGATTTTTTGCAATTGCCGGGAATTTAATAGGCCTTGATCCAATACAACCTGAGCCAGGGTTTTACCTTCCATCTGTGCCTCTCTGGCAACGGCGGCCGCTTGATCATACCCGATGACAGGTACCAGTGCAGTGACCATAGCCAGGCTGTTTTCAAGCAATTGTTGACACCTTTCCTCGTTGACTCTTAGCCCTTTGAGACATCTGTCAATAAATCCATCCATGCCATTCTTTAAAAGAATGATTGATTGGAACAAGTTGTGGGCCATCACCGGCAAACCCACATTCAGTTCAAAGTTTCCCAACTCTTCGGCCTGAGTGATGGCAGTGTCATTACCAATGACCTGGGCAGTTACCTGCAGCAGGGCTTCCACAATGACCGGGTTTACCTTACCGGGCATAATAGATGAACCTGGCTGAACGGCTGGAAGAATCAACTCTCCGATCCCACCGGTAGGCCCGGATGCCAGCCAGCGTACGTCATTGGCAATTTTTCTCAGTGAAAGGGCCAGGGATTTTAAACCGGCAGATATCCGGACCACCGTATCCTGACTCCCCTGGGCTGCAAAATGGTTCATGGTCTGCTTGAAGGAGGTGCCCATTGTCCGGTTTATCGATTTGATTGTCAGATCAGAAAATCGAGGATGACAATTAATCCCTGTACCTACCGCTGTACCGCCAAGGGCCAGTTGCTCCAACCCGGGCAGGCAATTGGTGATTTGTTCGATGTTGGTTGAGATCATGGCTGCAAAACCTCCAAAAACCTGGCCCATGCGGATGGGAGTGGCATCCTGCAGGTGAGTTCTTGCCAGTTTTACCACCGAATCAAAATCCTTTGCTTGGTCTGCCAGTGTTTGTTGCAGGTTTGTCAGTACGGGCAGCATCTCCTGCTGCAAATAGCAGTACGCTGTGATGTGGATACAGGTGGGGATAATATCATTACTCGATTGGCTCATGTTTACATGATCATTGGGGTGGACCGGGATTTTGGCTCCTCTCTTGCCTCCCAGAATTTCATTGGCCCGGTTGGCAATAACTTCATTGGCATTCATGTTGGTGGAAGTACCGGAACCGGTCTGAAAAATGTCTACGCAAAAGTGATCCTGCCATTTTCCTGCCATTACCTCCTCTGCTGCCTGCATAATGGCTTTGCCCACTGCCGCGTCGAGTTGTTTAAGTGATATGTTGGTCTCAGCGGCACACCGCTTAATTAAGGCTAGGTTTTTAATGAAAGCAGGGGGAAATGTCTGCCCGCTGATGGGGAAATTGTTCAGGGCACGCTGGGTTTGGCTGCCCCATAGAGCGGAGGCGGGGACCTTTAATTTTCCCAGCGAATCTTCCTCCTGGCGGAATTTAGGATTTTTTTGTTTCATGAATAATTCCAGTGATTTATTGAAAACGTTATTGGTCTAATCCTGGTTTCAATAATCTTCAAGATGATTGAATTCTGCGTTCTCAATCCACTGCTGGGGACGGGATACAAAGTTTATGATATTTTGAAGAAGAAATAGGTGACGACCCTCTTCCTCGGCAATTTTGAGCAATATACCCTTATGATCTTCACCCTCAATTTCCATGGCTTTTAACCGGTAAAAATCTTCACTCATTTTTTCAATTTCCATGGCTTTTTTATATAATTCGACTTGTTCTGTACTGTCATCAACCT
>CBFDCH010000055.1:0-8699 GCA_965603235.1 uncultured bacterium
CTATTTGTTGCGCTGAGATTCGCGTTCTGATTTTATCAAATTAATTTTTTTACTCACGTTAATGGTCAGGCTGTCACCCCACTTTTTTGCGGCCAAAATTTTGTTCATTGTCTCCTTGGAATCAAGCTTATGTCCGTCCATGGTCTGGATGGTGTCGCCCTTGGCCAGACCGTGTTTTTTGGCCAGCCCTTCTTTCTCCACCCAGGTAATTTGATAGCCGTCTTTATTCATTCTTCCCTGAATATCCAATCGTGGATAGTGTGGGAACTGGGGTGAGGGAATTGAAAAGACGTAATTACCGATGCCTCTTGAAAAAACAACAGTGGGATCAGATGTTTTTTTCAACATTTTTAACATGGGATTTTCCGGCCCCTTTTCCTTATCATCTTTAGGGGCTGGTAAATGGATGGGGATAAGGGTGGCTGTCTTGTATCTCTTGCCCCTTAATTTCAGCCGAAAGGGGATACCCAAAGAATATTTGACATGGTTGCTGCCGGCAATAATGATGCCAATGCTTTTGCGGTTCTCCTTTTTAGCCAGTTCTTTGAGCATGGACTCTGCCATGATGATGTCCCACCCCTTCTGAGCGGAAAAGACCTGCTGGAACCACCAGTCAGATATCACAGCCATTTCGCCAAAAACGCTGCGGATAAAAAACCCATGATCCGGCAGATGTTTGTCTATACCGGGAAATAAGTTTTTCTGGTTTTGGGGTAGAGTCTTGAAACCCTGGCGGGAAATGGTTCTTAGAATTTTACGTGGAACATTGAGCCCGATCGCATTTATTTTAAGTTCCTTAATAACCTCCATCACTTTGCGAGTATAGCCGTAATTGAGGGAACTGCGTTTGTACCATTTAACCTTTTCAAGCAATTCTTTTTCCGATATTTTGCCGGTGATCCAGTCCTGCAGCAGACCATTCTCCTGCCTCTGAAAGAACTCAAAGCCGACAATTATTTTTGGGTTTTGTTTGTGGAGTTCTCTTATTAAATTGGCCTGAAATTGGTGGCAGGCCATGCTGTCATGGGATTCTCCCACCACAATGATTCGTTTGCTTTTGATGGCGGCTGCCAGCTGGGGCAAAGTAACGGATTTACCATCCCTTGAGGAAATAATTTGTTTGGAGGAGATGGTACTCAATTTTAATTTCAACGGTGAAGATCCCAGCGGTAATGTATCAAAATCCTGGCTGTGGAGGTTAAGAACAATAAAGATCGTTATCAGGAAAACTATTTGCATGTTTTTTTTCATGTGTACTCCTGGAACCATTATATTTTTCTTTTTGACAGAAAGCAATATTTAAGGGCTTGGATTTTAACTCTCATTTACCTGAAGCAAACCTTAAAAAAAATTATGCTTCCCCGGGGTTGATGTTTAGCCATTTTTTATATATATTGTGGTCTCATTCGCTTAAATGACAATTAAACCAAAAACCAAGAGGAGCTCATCATGAAAGTAAAATTTTACAAAACCATTTTTGTGTTGTTCATTATTTTATTAATGTTTCCGCTGGATCAATCAGCGCAGAGGAGACAAAATAAATTTCCCACTACCCCTTTATCAGAGAAGATACTTGATATTCTGGCCAATGAGATTTCCGGGCAGATTATTTTTAATAATGAGGTGAGGCTGGCAGGCGCCCCCTGGATTCGGGATACAAAGGAATTCACCGAAACCTTGTATGAAGCTGAAGAGATGATAAAATTGGTCAAAAGCTATGGTATCAATACTGTTAAGCTGATAAAGAATAAACGGGACCGCAAGTTTTCTTATCCACTGGCTGGAGAATTCTGGCAATTAACGCCAAAAAAACGGAAGATTGCCCACCTGGAAGCAGATCCGGCCCTGGTGGTAAACAATTCCCAATCCGTAGATTTAAAGGCAACCCTGGTATACATGCCGCCCCTTTCCAAAGAACAGTTTAAGAAAGGCTTCAATAAAAAAGAGAAGAAAAACCTGAAGGATAAAATTGTTCTGATGTGGCGGGTACCCAGGGGTAAAGTGGCCAAAATGCTGGATGAGGCCAGGGTGCAGGGAGTGGTTTCATTCAGAGCCCAGGACCGCTATTCTGATCCGGATCAGGTGATTTATTCAAGGGGCTCCTTTAAGGCATATAAATCGTTGAAATTTGGTTTTATGGTTTCCTGGCGCCAGTGGACAGAGCTACTGGAAGATCTGGAAAAGGGTGGCAACATAAAGGTGCATTGTAAAACAAAAGTGGAGGATTTTGCCGATAAATTTGATTCTGTACTAGCCTGGATCCCAGGCACGGAACCTGAGGCAAAGGGTATTATGTTCACCGGCCATTTGTTTGAAGGCTACACCAAGCGCGGGGCCAATGACAATATGAGCGGTTGTGTGGTACAATTGGAAATCCTCAGGGCCCTTAGCAAACTGATAAGGGAGGGTACCATACCCCAACCCCGCCGCTCCATATATTTTTTCTGGCCCAACGAGATCTCCGGTACTTTTGATTTTTTCAAAACCAACCCGGGATTTATGAAGAAGATTGGAGCGAATATCAATATGGATATGGTGGGGGAGGCCTTAAGAAAAAACAATTCCCTCTTTACCCAGGAAGAGAGCCCCAATTATCTGCCCACCTACCTGGACGGCCTGGGGCAATCGATTATGAATTATTTATGGCGTACCAATGATATTGTGTTTGCATCTGATTCAGTAAGAAACCCCAGAGGACAGATATTTCCCAAACCGATCTGGGAGAAAAACGGCTCCAGGGATGCCTTCAGATTTGCCATGCGCATCACCACCGGAGGCAGCGATCACATCTGTTTCCATGCCCCCACCGTGGGAATTCCGGCTATCATGCTGATTGCCTGGCCCGACCAATGGTACCATGCTGACACTGATACACCGGACAAATCCGATCCCACCCAGTTAAAGCGGGTTGGTTTTATTGGCGCGGCCATGGCCTGGGTGGGCGCTCATTGTACTGACGAAGTGCTGTCCGGCCTGGTGGAAGCAGTATCGGGTTATGGCTTTGAGCGGATCGGTAAACGGGATTTGAAAAAGACACTAAACACGCTCAACAAAGCAACCAAAGAAAATTTATCGGACACCTACAGGTCCTGCCTGGACCGCATCAGCCTGGCTGTTGACCGGGAAATTGGCGCATTGCGTTCCATTGAAACGATTTACAGTGGATCTGATATTGCCAAGGCTTTGATTAAGAACAGTATCTCCCAATGGCAGAACTATAAAAAGGGTTTGGCTGATCTGGTCCAGAGCTCGGTCAAAGCATTGGCGGATCAGCACCAGGTCAGCTTGACATTAACCCATGCCTTAACCGTGGAGGAAAAAGGGGCCAGTGATCTAATCCCTGTCATAACTGAGAAGGTGAGATATAAGGAATTTCGTCTGGAACGGACCAAGGCATACAAGGATTTTATCAAGGCCAACAAGGATTATTTCAAAGGTGTTAAACTCAATTATAGAGGCAAACGGGCCATTTTAAGTTATATCAATGGCAAACGGTCTGTCTATAAAATCTGGCGGTACGCCATGGTGGAATCGGGCCGTACCTTCACCTTGGCCACTACCCTGAAATACCTGGAAATCCTCAAAACCCTCGGTTGGATTAATTACTAGGTAACAGAAATACTCAGAGATCCAGGCGCATCACGATCTGATCCCTCGCCCGGTCGGGATTTATCCCTGCTGCCCTGGCTTGGCCTTCGAGCTTCATTACGAATTCATCATGGCCGTCAAGGTGGGGGTGGGGGAACCGGTCATCCACATGGAATCCCAGCTTTTCCCAGAAGGTAAATCCTGCATCGCCGGTGATGTGGTAAACGAGAGGCAGGTCTTCAAATGAATCGGCTTCGATATGTTGCCACTTGTTGTTCTTTGCCCACTGGATCAGTACCTTTATCATGCGAGTACCAATACCCTTTCGTTGGTACGGATTTACTTGCTGGCCTGAGGAACCGGTCATCATACAGTGAACCTTGATGGTCAGCTCCTTCAGGTCCCGACGGGATGGGAAATCATGGCCAGAGAAATCCTCAATCGGGCCTGCCGGATGATCTTGCTGAAGGCAGAGGTCTCCTGCCCCTGCCATCTGCCAAACAACCTTGGGGTAGAACCGAACCATACCAATGATTTGTCTACCGCTGAAGGCAACGACAGCACATGCCCCATAGAGCCGGGTGAGTTTTTCGAGCAGCGGTATGTTTCGAGCGCGGAAAAATGGCCAAGGCACATCCGGGGTGGCGGGCATTTGGTCTATGGTGGTTTGAGAGAGGGGTCCATTGTGCAGACATCGCCAAAGAATGAAGTCTTTGGTCATTGGTTTTATGACCAATTTGTCTCTATTCATGGTTATATGTGAAATCAAACCTGGTTGCCCATTTAAATCGCTATACTATGTATAGAGATGTCCTCTAGATTTATTTCAGGGCTAACAGGAGATGTTAATGAAACCTATTCTTTGGCTTCCGGCTCCTTTGACTCACAGGCTGCCTGGCAGCAACATTTATTACTCGCCAGGGCCATAATAGCCAGAAGCGCGCCTATAATTGTCAGGGCGATTCTGGTAAAACTGGGGGCCCACCAGGTTAATACGATCACCAATACCGCCAGGATAAAACGACACCAACATGGTTTCATGATTCCCTCCTGGTGTAAATGTAATAAAATACTAAAAAAAAATCAAGTTTTCAGTGGATTCTCAAGCAGGAGAAGTGAATTTTTTAATGTATACCTCTTGGTTTTTAAAGGGTTTATAGCCCGTTTTTTTATAAAAGGGATGTGATTCCTTTCTCCCTTGGTCACTGCGGATAATCATGCCCAGGCACCCGCTGTCCAACACCCAATGTTCCGCAGTTTCCAACAAGGCCTTGCCAATGCCTTTTTTTCTATGTTTATCATCAACGATGATACCGCCGATTTCGCCATAAAATCCGGCAACCAGTAACAAACGGGGCATGACATGGACCCAGCCCACCACGCCGCTGTCCAATAGTTCAGCCACCAGGACCAGGTGTTTACTTTTTTTGACCAGTGCCAGATGGGATGTAAAACTTTCCAAAGTGGTGGGATACCCAAGTTGTTCACAGAGTATTACCATTACTTCCAGATCCGAATCATATACTTCCCTGATTACCAGATTTGACATAGATACTCCTTATCCGCCATGATACCACAAATCAAGATTTCCCGCTTGTTCCACTGTTTGATTTGTTGGGGTAAAAAGAATAAGATATTAAGACCTTGAATCGCAGGTGGTGAACGTGAATAATAAAGATTATCAGGCCTTACTTGAATTTTATCAAACAGCCAATCGATTGAAAAATTTGCAGCGGAGCGGCTGGGTTGATTTTAATGTTAACAATCCTGAGAGTGTGGCGGACCACACCTTTGGCCTGGCAATGCTGATTTTGTATGTGGCCCAGGGGGGCGACTGGGATCTGCAAAAGTGTTTGCTCATGGCATTGGTGCATGATCTTGCCGAAGCTGAGGTCGGGGACATCACCCCCCGTCAGGCTATTGCGAAAGAGGAAAAACTAAAATTGGAAGAAGAGGCGCTTCATAAAATCCTTGAAGGGCAGTCGGATAAAGAACGTTTGCTGGGATTATGGCGTGAATTTGCCAATGGTTCTACTGCGGAGGGGAGGTTGGTTAAGGACCTGGATAAACTGGAAATGGCAATGCAAGCCTATCTCTATGAAAAGGATCAGGGTGTTAATCTGGAGGAATTCTTCAACCATTGCCGCACAAAAATCAAGGGAAAGAAAATTTTAGATATATTGGAATTTATAAATCAAAAGAGGGGAAATAAATGAATAAAAAATGGTTATTTCTTGGTTTAAGTTGTCTTTGTTTTTATATGCCGGCCACAGAAGATCTCCTGATAACCAAAGTTCATGTCCTTGATAAAGCGGTTTCCTTACGGGGCATTTATGCGGTTAATGACCAGGAAGCCTGGGTCAGCGGCTCCCGGGGATCAATTTATTTTACCCGGGATGGCGGCCAAACCTGGCAGCAGAGCCAAATCCCCGCAGGAGACGGGTTCGATTTCAGGGATATTGAAGTGTTAAAAGATGGATCCATTGTGTTGATGAGTGCCGGTCCCGGCAACAAGTCGCGGATTTACCGGTCCAGGGATAAGGGGGATAAGTGGCAAGAGGTATTTGTCAATCCCCATGAAAAAGGATTCTTAAATACCATCGCCTTCTGGGATCAAAACAATGGTCTGGCAATCGGGGACCCTCTTGATGGGCGTTTCTACATTTTAGTTACTAAAAATGGAGGAAAAACCTGGCTGGAATTGCCGCGCGATCAATGTCCGCGGGCTGAGCCGGGAGAGGCCGGTTTTGCGGCCAGTGGTACGTGTATAGCGGTGTACGGCAAAAATCACGCCTGGATCGGCAGCGGCGGCAAAAAGGCCCGGGTATATAAAACATCCGACCGGGGAAAAACCTGGCAGGCATTTGCCACTACCTTACTCCAGGGGGAAGCCAGTACCGGGGTGTTTTCAATTTTTTTCAAAGATAAGATAAATGGTATTGTGGTGGGGGGGGATTATAAAAAAATTTCGGCCACTCAAAAAACAGCGGCATTAAGTAAAGATGGTGGAAAAACCTGGAATTTGGTGACAGACACCAAGCTTCCCTTTTTGTCCTCTGTTAAACTTGTGATGCTTAATGGAGAACCGTGTTATTTAGCTGCGGGCCCGGCGGGTGTATATTTAACTGGGAATAATCTTGAATGGAAGAAAATCAGCAGCCAGGGATTTCACTGCTTGAGTGTGGATAAAAAGGGGGAATCCGCATGGCTGGCCGGCTCAGGTGGCCGGGTGGCTGCCATACGAATTCCCCGCTAATTATTTTAGTTGATCAATTTTGGTGCAATTATCTTATCTTTTGGCTTCACCTGGAAATAAAAGTACCCGGGCAGGGGCACCTTCTGTGCCGATGAGTTTTAAGGGTAAGGCCATCAAATGATACCAACCGGTGGAAACATTCTCCAGGTTCAGACCTTCCAGTATGACCACGTTATTTGCCAGTAAAATGCGATGAACCGGGTAAAGATCAGTGTCATCATGTTCGATAGAGAGATAATCAATACCCACAAGTTTGACGCCCATGTCTACCAGCAGTGAGGCTCCACATTCGGTTAAAGCTGAGAAATCGGGATTAAATTTTTTGTGATGATACAGATTGGAAGACCCGGTATTAAACAACACCCTTTGACAGGCTGGGAGTTTAAGGGATTGTATCACTTCTGCCGAGATTTTTTTCTCAGACACCTGCGCTACCAATACATCCCCAATAAGGATGTCCAGGTCAATTTCAGCAACGGTTTTGCCATCATTGATGAAATGGAATGGGGCATCCATATGTGTGCCGGTATGGCAGTTCATTTTAAAACTGGTGACATTGCAGCCGTCACCATTGCTGATGGATAATTGTTTTTGAAACTCCGGTTTTTCTTCATCATGCCATACCACAGTGAATGGATCCAGGGCAACTGAAATGTCAATAAAGGTCGTCATGTTTGCTCCCAATAAAATTGGACATTATAGCACAAATGAGATGGATAAAACATATGATTAAAGTGTGAAAATAAACCAATTGGTATCCCCTGCGTACAAAAAATATACCGGTTGATACTGGTTGAATCAAAATTGAGTGAGGTGAGTATGAAAACAAAAAAAACGATTTTACTGATGACCTTATGTATTTGTGTGGGTCTTTTTACCGGTATGACGAACCAGAAGGAGATAGGGGGGGGTAAATATTTTCAAGTAACTCCTTCAGTGGTAATGGTCAAACATGAATACGGATCAAATATCACCTGTATAGCAACAGAACAGGGCTTATACTTTATTGATTGTGGTATGAGTACGGAATTGTTGAAAAGGTTTCGCACAGATATGGAGAAAAAGTATCAGAAAAAAACCAAAGCGCTGCTCATTACCCATGCCCACATTGATCATTTTTTGGGTATGGCTGCTTTTGCTGATGTTGATGTTATTGCTGCTGAGACCGGCAAAACCACGTGGCAAAAACAACTGGCCATTGATTTTACGCCGCAGCGCATCGAGGCCTACACCCGGATCTTCCCCAAATTTGCCGAGTCCATAAAAACCGCCAAACCCTTTTTGCCAACGGTTTGGTTTAAAGACAAAAAGGTTATCGGCAATGGCAAAGGAAAATTAATTTTTACCAATACCGGCGGTCACTCAGTCTGCTCCTCATCCATTTATTTTCCGAAAGAAGGGGTGCTGGTGGCCGGCGATCTGGTACAGGTCGACCAGTGGCCCTATTTTGGCGACCCCACCACAGATATGAAGGCCTGGCTGACCGCTTTTAGCCAATGGGAGGCACTCCCCATTAACAAGGTTTGCGCCGGTCACGGAAAAGTGGCTGATTTAAGCTATGTTAAATTAATGAGAACCTATTTTGAAAAATTGATCGCCACACTCAAAGTATTAAAGAAACAAAAATTACCGGTTCAGGAAGTAATCAAACATAAGGACCTGCCGGGGAAATACTGGGGAAACAATAAACCTCAACCCCAATGGTGGAATTATTGTATTGCTTCCCTTTATAACAAGCTTTAAGCCAATTTTTCTTGCTTTCACAGTCCCGCTCTGTATATAATCACATTTATAGCTTGTTTGCGAGACGTTCTGAAGCACTAATAGAAGATTACACAGTACACTAAAAAGCTAT